>NZ_JBSIPA010000215.1:0-10554 GCF_053574605.1 Caballeronia sp. M23-90
TGTGCGTCGGCGGCCGACTCCGACTTGCGCGGGAGCGGGTGCGCGGCGGAAAGCGTATCGTCCTCGGTTGCAACACGGCCCGGCGCAAGAAGGCCCAGCCCCGATGTAACGAGCAGCGGCCGTTTCGACCCTTCGAGCGCATCGCCTAGCGCTTCAATGGCGCGCCGGTCCAGCTCGCAGTTCTCCACGAACTTCGAGAAGTCGTGATTGAAAGCCGTGTGGATCACGCCATCTGCCGCCGCCGCGCCGCTGCGCAAGCTGTCAAGATCTTCGAGCGTTCCGCGATGCGCTTGCGCGCCCGCCGCTTCGAGCGCCGCGACACCCGCATCCGATCGCGTCAAACCCAGCACCTGATGTCCTGCACCGATCAATTCCCGAACAACTGCGGAGCCGACAAAACCGGTCGCTCCAGTGACAAAGACTCGCATCGATACTTCTCCATTTGATTGAACGCCGAGGACCCTTCCAGCGCGTCGTTCCGATCATAGGCGGGCAAACAAGAACGAGCTATGCTGTATCGTTCGTTTTATCTTCGCGTTCGTTCGGAAAAACCATGGACCCGCTCTCAGACGTACTCTCGCTGTTGAAGCTGCGCAATTACGTATCAGGTGGTTTCGAAGCGGGCGGTGACTGGTCGCTATCGTTCCGCAAGCATGAAGGCATCAAGTTTTACGCAGTCGTTTCCGGCGAGTGCTGGCTGTCGGTGGACGGCGTTCCCGAGCCCGTGTACCTGGCATCCGGCGACTGCTTCATGTTGCCAAGAGGACGCCCTTTTCGCCTTGCCAGCGATCTCAGGTTGATGTCGGTCGATTCAATGACGATTTTCGCCACCGCCAAAGCTGGCGGTATTACTCCGTTCAACGGCGGCGGGGATTTCCTGAGTGTCGGCGGCCATTTCGCGCTGACCGGCGATCACGCGGGCATTCTGTCGGGCGTGTTGCCACCCATCGTGCACATTCGCGACGAATCGGATAAAGCAGTGCTGCGCTGGTGCGTGGAACGGATGCGGCAGGAACTGCGCGAACCGCAGCCGGGCGGCTTTCTTGTGGCGCAGCAGCTCGCGACCATGATGCTCGTCCAGGGCTTGCGCCTGCATCTGACAGAAGCTGCGAAGGGTGCGAAGGCGGGTGTCGGCTGGTTGTTTGCACTGGCCGACAAACGCATGGCGGCCGCGATCACGGCCATGCACGACGACCCTTCCCGCCGATGGACATTGCAGTCGCTCGCCGAGCGCGCCGGCATGTCACGCACGGTCTTCACACTCAAGTTCAAGAAGACAGTCGGCGTCTCGCCCATGGACTATCTGACGCGCTGGCGAATGCTGCTCGCCGGCGACCGGCTGACGAACTCGGGCGCGCCGGTTTCATCGATTGCGCAATCGCTTGGGTACGAATCCGAAAGCGCGTTCAGTACCGCGTTCAAACGCGTGATGGGTTGTTCACCCCGGCAGTACAGCCGTGGACACGGCGCGGTGGCAGCCTCGTATGGCGACCGCGAAACCACCGTCGCTGCGTAGGGACTCACATCTGCGTCACGCGCTTACTGATGCAAAGGCATCTCGGCACTTCCGAACTGCAACGCGGCAAGCTGCGCATAAAGCGGCGAGCTCAGAAGCAGGTCGGCGTGACGGCCCTGCGCAACAATGTGCCCGTGTTCCATCACGACGATACGATCCGCCTGTTGCACCGTTGCAAGCCGATGCGCGATGACAAGCGTCGTCCGGTTCTGTGCAGCGTTATCCAGTGCCTGTTGCACGAGGCGTTCGCTGGCGGCATCGAGCGCGCTGGTTGCTTCGTCGAGCAACAGGATGGGCGGGTTCTTCAGGATCGCCCGCGCAATCGCAATGCGCTGCCGCTGTCCGCCGGACAAGCGCACGCCGCGCTCTCCGAGAAACGTCTCGTAGCCTTGCGGCAATGCTTCTATAAACCCCGCCGCCGCAGCCATGCCGGCCGCGCGCTGAACTTGTTCGAGCGTGGCGTCAGGCGCGCCGTAGCGGATGTTGTCGAGCACGCTGCCCGAAAAGATCACCGATTCCTGCAGTACGACGCCGATCTCCTTGCGCAGATCGGCGAGGGGCACATCGCGCGTTGGCACGCCGTTGATCAGGATGGCGCCGGTCTGCGGATCGTAGAAGCGCAGCAGCAACTGGAACAACGTGGTCTTGCCGGCGCCCGAAGGCCCGACCAGCGCAACATGTTCACCCGAGCGCACGTTCAGCGTGATACCCGAAAGCGCCGCTATGCCGGGACGCGACGGATACGAGAAACTCACGTTATCGAAGCGGATGCCCTCGCCTTGCGCGGGCAGCGGGATGGTCGTGCCGGCCTGCGTGACCGGCGAGCGCGATGACAGCAATTGCAAAAGCCGTTCGGTGGCGCCGGCGGCCCGTTGCAGATCGCCCCACACTTCGGCGAGCGCGCCGACGGCGCCGGCCGTGAACACCGCATAAAGGATGAACTGGGAAAGCTGGCCTGCAGTCATGCGCCCGGCCAGCACCGCTTGCGCGCCAAGCCACAGCACGAACACGATCGCGGTAAACACGAGCACGATCACGACCGCCGTTAACCACGCGCGCGCCCGAATCCGCGTGAGTGCCGTTTCAAAAGCAAGTTCCACCGCGCCGCCAAACCGCCGCGCCTCGAACGGCTCTTGCGCATACGACTGTACGGTCGGCATGGCGTTGAGGACCTCGCCCGCCAGCGCGCTTGCGTTCGCGATCTTGTCCTGGCTCGCACGCGAAAGCCGCCGCACACGCCGCCCGAAGATAAGAATCGGCGCTATCACTACGACCAGCGTGCCAATGATATAACCCGACAGCACGGGACTCGTCACCGCGAGCATCGCCACGCCGCCGGTCAGCAGGAAGAAATTGCGCAGTCCCATGGAAAGGCTGGTTCCGACGACTGTCTGGATGAGCGTGGTGTCGGCCGTGAGCCGCGACAGGACCTCTCCGCTTTGCGTGGTTTCGAAGAACTGCGGACTCATGCCGAGCATGTGGTCGTAGACCGCGCGCCGAAGATCGGCGGTGACCCGCTCGCCCAGCCACGATACAAGATAAAAGCGCGCCGCCGTGGCGCCTGCCAGCACCAGCGACACCACAAACAGCGCGAGGAAATATCGATCGATATGCGCGCGGTCGCCCCCGGCGAAGCCCCGGTCGATCAGGTATTTGAACGCCACCGGCAACGCCAGCGTGGCGCCCGCCGAGGTGATCAGCGCGAGGAAAGAAAGCGCCCATCGTCCGGCGTAAGGACGCAGGAAGGGGAAAAGCGCAAACAGCGGTTCGACGGCCCGTGAAGGCGGCGCAGACGTTGACGATGATGAAGGGACAGCGTGCGGCATGAGTTTCCCGATTGGTGCGATGTCCCATGCATTGTGCCAGCGCAGCGTGACGACCCTACTCCGCCGCTGCCGGCATGCGGAAGTGTTCCGCGCGCAATGTGACGTGCGCGAACACGAAGGCGGTAATCGCCGACAGTGCAATGCAAACCACCATCGGCTTTGGCGCGCCGTTCGTGACCAGACCCGAGAGCGCCATCACGGCCGCGCCGACCACGAACTGCAACGCGCCCATCAACGCCGAGGCCGTCCCCGCGATCGCACCGTGATGTTCGAGCGACAACACCGCGGAAGTGGGCATCACCAGCCCGAGGAACCCATAGCCGATAAACAGGAACAGCATCATCAGCGGCAGGTTATCGGCGCCGGCGAGGAACAGGACGGCGAGGATGCTCATGGAAAGCGCGAAGCCCGAGACCGAGACGCGAATCACGCGCGGCAGGCCGTACTTGGCAGTCAGCCGCGCGGTCAACTGGCTCACGCCGAAGAACGCCGCCGCATTGAGCGCGAAGCAGAGGCTGAACATGGTCGGCGTCAAACCATAGTGGTCGATGATCACGAACGACGCATTCGCCAGATAAACGAAAAACGACGACAGGCCGAACGCTCCGACCAGCGTCAGCCCAAGGAACGAAGGATCGGTCAGCAACTTTCGATACCCCGCAAACGCGCTGGCCCAGGAACTGTCGGCACGATGATGCGCCTCGCGCGTCTCTTCCAGTTGCGTGGCGGCGAGCACGAACGCAACACCGCCCGCGACCGTCAGCGCCCAGAACACGCCGCGCCACCCGAACGCCGCGATGATGATGCTGCCCGTCAACGGAGCGAGGATCGGCGATACGCTCACGACCAGCATCAGCAGCGACATCAGGCGCGTGGCGTCGTGTCCCGTATACAGATCACGTACGATGGCGCGCGGCACGACCATTCCCGCGCATGCACCGAGCGCCTGCAACACGCGAAAGCCCGTCAGCACGTGCACGTCCGGCGCGAACGCACAGCCCACGCTGCCCGCCGTGAAGATCGCGAGGCCCACGTAGATGGGCAACTTGCGACCGAACATGTCGGCGAGCGGTCCGTAGACGAGCTGGCAAACCCCGAGCGTGACGAAGAACATCATCAGGCTCAACTGCACTTCGTTGGGGGTTGCGTGAAGCGCACCGCCTATTGAAGGAAGCGCGGGAAGATACATATCGATGGCGAACGGGCCAACGGCGGTGATGAGGCCCAGCACGATGGCAAGCTGCAGGAAACGTCGATTCATGGGTAACCGGATGCTCAATGGAAAATCCCGGGGCACTTGCGTGGCCCGGGGTTTAAAAATTCAAAGGTTTCGTGGCACGAGCGTCGCAGCCGGCTTCAATCTGCTTCAATCGCTCGCCCAAAGTCGCGACGTTACAGTGAAATCCGAATTCGCGCAGGACGTGCGGCGAAATCCACTGTGTTCACACGTCACTGTTGCGCATGTTCAGCGGCATCTTCTATCACAGCCGCGACCTGCTTCGGACGCGATTCGTAGACCGAGTGGCTCGCACCCGGAATCACGGTCGTTCACGTCCTCGCAAAAGTTCAATGGAAAGCATCTGCAGCGCTGCATCGTGGTCGCGCACTTCAAGGCGATGAGTCTGATTCGCCGCAACCGCGAACTCGGTTTCCGGCACGCCTTCGTCATCGACACTCACATGGATCGCGTGCATGGATGCATGACGGCGCTGGTTCGCAAACAGGTTGTGCATGATCGTGAAGAGCCAGGCGCGCGGGAGTGCCTTGACTGCCCGAAGCCGAACGTCCCGAGCTGCCTGATCCTCGATGTACGCCTGCGGCAAGAAAGTGGCCTGGCGCTTCAGGACGACTTGGTGCGAGACGGCCTGCGCATCCCGGTGTAATCCATGACGGGTTACGGCGACATCGAAATGTCGGTGCGGGCGATGAAAGCCGGCGCAGTGGATTTCCTGACGAAGCCGTATCGCGACCAGGACATGCTCGACGCGGTCGACAGCGCCCTTGCGCGAGAACGAGGTCGCTTTCATGCGGCTGTCGTCCGATCATAACCGGCTTGCAATTTGATGGAATAGAACGGCCTGTTCCAGTGTTTGCCTTTACGAGACCCAGTGTCCACGGGTCAATCGCTCAAGGAAAACCGAACATGCCGCCACATCTCGTGTTCACACAAGAATCGCTGCGCTTTTTGTCGAAGCACGCGCAGCAATATCGCCGGTCAGGAAACCGCTTTAATCTGTCATGGATCGATGTTGTGCTGCTTCTGCTGATCGCGGCACTGCCGCTCGTGCAATTGTCCACGCGATGCGAAATGGCCGCGCTGCTTCTGGTCTACGGCCCGATGCAACTCCTGCGCAGCATTCCCTACGACATTCGCATATTCATCCTCACGCATAGCCGCGTGTCGCTTTCGATCCTGCAGCTGACGAGTCAACCCGCGTTGGCAGGAATCCGCTGAACGGAGATCGAGAGACTCTCGACAACAATCCAGTCGATGCAACCCGTACCTGCCGCGGGCGATCATCGGCAGATGCTGTACGGGCCCATGTCCACGTGAAAATGCGTCTTGTGCAAGGCGTTGTAGTCGGGACCGAGCATGGTTCGAAACGCGTGGCAAGCGCCTTCATGCACGCGATGCAGGAAAGCCCCGTCCCGCGAAGCATCGTCCCAACCGTCAAGCGTGATGCGCTTGCCACCGGCGAGCACGAAGCCCGTCAAATCGATGGCATTCGCACTTGCGTGCTGGCTGAGCGCCGTGTCCTGCTGATGATTGACGTTGCGGCATGCATAGCTGCCGACATGTTCCACGTGCGACACGCGCTCGCCGTAAAGCTCAGCGGCGGCGGGCTGTAGATACTGATGCTCGAAGAAGGCGATTCCGACCGCGAGCGGACAAGTGGCCATGAACGGCGAGCTGAAACGCAGACTCTCCGATTGCGTGATGCGCACCACATCCTTCAATACACACCCGCCCGGCCCTGATGTATCAGCAACCGGCCGATACACAAGACCCGACTGTTCGAGTGCGGCCGCGCAGAGTGTTGCATCATGCGTAGTCCGCCACATCTTCAACGTTGTGAGCGGTCCCGGGGGTGCGTGAACATCGATTGGTGTGAACGGGTTGTATCGATCGGGCACGGCGACGCGCCCCACCTGCACCAGATAACCGAACGCCATCGCGGCAAAGAACGCAAGCAACAACACAACTGAAACGATCCGACTCGTCACCCTGCGCTCCGCATCCGGTCATGGCCGACAGAGGCAGCACGACGCATGCCTGTAAGAGGCTTAGCTGACTTCTTCGGTCTGGCGGATGCGGGGCAGCATGCGGTCGAACTCGCGCTTGACGATGCCGTAGCATTCGCACGCACGCTCCTCCAGTCCCGCACGATCAAGCACCTTGATACTGCCGCGGCTGTGATGGATCAGGCCGGCATCGTGGAGTTTTCCTGCCGCTTCGGTCACGCCTTCACGGCGCACGCCCAGCATGTCCGCGATCATTTGTTGCGTGACTTGCAGATTGTCAGTCGGCGTACGGTCGATCTCGATCAGCAACCAGCGGCACAACTGCTTGGAGAGCGAGTGATGACGGTTGCACGCCGCGGTTTGCGCGACTTGCGTCAGGAGCGCTTGCATATAGAGAAGCATCAGGCGGCGCAGGAAGTCCGAGCGGCCGAACTGTTCACGCAAGGCCGATGCGCTCATGCGATAAGCGAAACCCGGGCACTGGACCTGGACGCGAGTGGGCATCGTGTCGCCGCCTGTCAGCACTGGAACACCCGTCATGCCTTCACGGCCGATGGCTGCGATCTCGACCGAACCGCCGTCTTCCATGGTGTGGAGAAGCGAGATGATGGCCGTCGTCGGAAAATACACATGCTGAATACGCTGTCCCGAATCGCAAAGCAACTGCTCGGTACGAAGCTGAACAAGCTCGAGGTGGGGCGTGAGCGCTTGCCATTCGTGCGCGGGAAGCGCACCCAACAGATGATTGCCGTGCAGGTCGGACTGAAGGGTCAGCATGATGATCTTCTCTTTATATTTTTGCGCGGTGCGCCGTTTTTTTATTCCGGCCGGTTTCGCGTTTCGTGATGCATCTGACGGCATCAATCTAAAACCCGATTCCTGGCCAGCCCCGAAGCAGTTCGTGCCTGTCGTTTGTTTCTCTTTGTTTCAACATTAACGAGTGCTGCACCACATACTTAGCGAGGACCGTGCCAGAGAGCCTCAAACTCAATGCCAGCAAGGGCATAGCCGGGCTATGCAGCAGCGCACATTCAGGGGGTAAAGGTTTACGTTTCAGTTTTGAACAGATCGGGACGGTCGCGCGTTTATCCGTCGGATTAATTCCTGCTATCACTTTTGTCTGCCAAATGCCTTGCCGGAGGCCCTTCGCGGGCTCCGGAATGCATGGAAATCGAGGCTTTCCCGGTGCGAAGCCTTGATAGGGAAGGCATGCGCAGGGCGTTTTTAAAAATGATGCAAAACTGTTCCATCAATACCGCGGGCAGCGGGCAAAGCATGCCCAATCGCCTGCGAATGGGCCGCAGGCGCGTGTTGAGATGGATGGAAGCCCTGCGCGCTGTGGTTGCGAGCCGGGCCGGAGGGCGGCATCGCAATGATCGAAAAATGTTGCGTTGTTGTCGCAAAGGCCTCAGGCCCCTTTTTCTCACTTCTTTTTCGCCGCCCTGCTTCGCGGTTTTGGGCCGAGTTCAATCCAGACTGGCGCGTGATCGCTTGCATGCGGCTGGTCGCGCACCCAGCGGTCGACGCCCGCGCCACGGAGCTTCGGCGCCAGATCCGCACTCAGAAGTACATGGTCGATCCGCAGGCCCGAATTCGTCTTCCAGTGTTCGCGAAAGTAGTCCCAGAACGTGTAGATGCGTTCGTCGGGATGCGTCGCGCGCAGCGAGTCCGTCCAGCCTTGCTCCAGCAGACGCGCATAGCATTCGCGGCTCTCGGGCTGCAGCAACGCGTCTTTCTTCCACGACCGTGTGTTGTAGATATCTTCGTCGGTGGGAATGACGTTGAAGTCGCCCGCCAGCACCACCGGATGGCCGCTCGCATAAAGCGTCGCCGCATATTCGATCAGCCGCTCGAACCAGGCAAGCTTGTAGTCGAACTTCGGTCCCGGCTGCGGATTGCCGTTGGGCAGATAAAGACAACCGATCAACATGCCGTCGACCGCTGCCTCTATATAGCGGCTATGGGTATCGTCCTCGCCGCCCGGCAAGCCGCGGCGGCTTTCAAGCGGATCGGCGCCCTTTGCGAGGATCGCCACCCCGTTCCACGATTGCTGACCATGCCAGATCGCGCCATAACCGGCTGCGCGGATTTCGTCGATGGGAAACGCCCCGTCCTGCGCCTTGAGCTCCTGCAGGCAAACCACATCCGGCGCTTCGCGCTCCAGCCACTCAAGCAAGGCGGGCAACCGCGACCGGATGCCATTGATGTTGAACGTTGCGATCTTCACGCTGGCGCCTCCCCTGGGGGTAACTGATTTCACGACCCTACGCAATCTTCAGGCCTTCCATCATCGCCATTCACGACGAACACGCAAGCGCTGTCCCCGTGGACCTGCGTCACACGTTCTGAGGCATCGCGCGCCCCAGGCCTTCGAATTCGAGGGCGGGCATCGGGCGTCCGAGCAGGAATCCCTGTAAGGAGTCGCACCCAAGGCGCGTCAGCAGATCCTGCTGCGCGTCGGTCTCGACGCCCTCAGCCACGATCTTCAGATTGAGCGTCTGTCCGAGCGCGATGATCGCCGCTACGATCGCCGCGTCCTCACCGCCGGCGACGAGTTCGCTCACGAACCCGCGATCGATTTTCAGCTCGCTTGCCGGCAGGCGCTTGAGATAAAGCAGGCTCGAATACCCGGTGCCGAAATCATCGATGGAAATGCGCACGCCAAGCGCACGCAGGCGTTCGAGAATCTCGAGGCTGGTATCGACGTCACGCATGGCCGTCGATTCCGTGATCTCCAGTGTCAGCGCGTCGCCTTCGAGCTGATACCGTTCCAGCGCGCTCTTCACGGCCGGCACGAGCCGCGCGTTGCCGAACTGCAGGGCCGAGATGTTGACGGCCATCGTGAGCGTGGGACGCCCCGCGCGACGCCATTGCGAAACCTGCCGGCACGCTTCGTCGATAACCCATTCCCCTATCTGCACGATCAGACCGGTCCGCTCCGCGATCGGAATGAACGTGTCGGGTGGAATGAGGCCGCGTGTCGGATGATTCCAGCGCAGCAACGCTTCGACGCCCGTGATCGGTCCGCTCGGGGCGACGAATTTCGGCTGGTAGTGCAGGACGAACTGACGCCGTTTGCGCGCGAGCCGCAGGTCTTGCAAAAGCGCAAGGTGATCTTCCGTGTGCGTATTCATTGCACCTTCGAAGAAGCAAGCCTGATTGCGGCCAACGGATTTCGCGTGATACATCGCGACGTCCGCGTTCTTGAGCAAGACTTCGACTTCCTCGCCGTCACCCGGATACAACGCAATGCCGATGCTCACCGAGACCCGCAGATCATGTCCCGCGACATTGAACGGATCGTCGATAGCCGAGACCAGCTTGTCCGCGATGATCGATGCATCGGCCGGTTCGCGCACGCTCGCGATCAGCACGAATTCATCGCCTCCTACCCGCGCGCACGTGTCCTGCAAGCGGACGTTGGCGCGGATGCGGTCGGCTGTCTGCATGAGCAGCAGGTCGCCGATGGCATGTCCGAAGGTATCGTTCACGCTCTTGAAACCGTCGAGGTCGAGAAACATCACCGCGAAGCACTGCTGGGTGGAATCAGCCAATTTGGCGGAATCGATCGCGGACTTCAGGCGTTCTTCGAGCAGCACGCGGTTCGGCAACTTGGTCAGGTTGTCGTGCAGGACCAGATACGACAACTCCTCGTTCGCTTCTTCCAGCGACGCCGAGAGCGCCGCGGTCTGCATCTCCAGCCGCAGGTCGAGCACCGACGTGATCAGCACGACGGCAAGCACGGCGATCGTCACGACGATGATCGGCAGCGCGAGCGTATCGTTATGCAATCCGCCACGCGCGGCGCCGCAAATCGAGCCCAACGGAAAACGCGCCGCCGCCATGCCGGTGTAGTGCATTGCTACGACGGCCCCGCCCATCACGAGCGCGGCGCCGACCCGGTAGCTGCGCACGCGCGAGCTGTAGGCGCGCAGCCGGAACGCGATCCACAATGCCGCGCCGGCGGCA
>NZ_JBSIPA010000216.1:0-10554 GCF_053574605.1 Caballeronia sp. M23-90
CGTATGCCATCCGCTCGGCGGTGTTCGTGTTCGGCGAACGGCTGAGTTTTCCACCCTTGGTACGGACTGCGCTCAGCTTTGTGCCGGTGACGGTGCTCACGGCGATTATCGTGCCGATGACGATTGCTCATCATGGGAATGGCGGTCATCACGTATGCCATCCGCTCGGCGGTGTTCGTGTTCGGCGAACGGCTGAGTTTTCCACCCTTGGTACGGACTGCGCTCAGCTTTGTGCCGGTGACGGTGCTCACGGCGATTATCGTGCCGATGACGATTGCGCCTCATGGCGGCGGCGCCGAACTGACGTGGCGTAATTCGCAACTGGTCGCGGCCATCGTGGCGTTAGGCGTGTGTGCCTTGACGCGCAAGCCTTTGCTGACCATCGCCATTTCGCTTGCGGTGTTTTTCTTCTGGCAACTTGTTGTGGTGGCCTGAAATCCGGCGTGCTCAGGGAAGCGTCGCGGGCGGAGTGATTTCACCGACGTCAGCGTAGATTTCACCGACGTCAGCGTAGATCTCGGTCAGCAGTTTCACGAATGCACTGATCTTCGGGCTAAGCTGGCGGCGCGTTGCATAAAGCGCCCATACTTCCACGCTCCGGTCGCGCAAGGCGCCCAGGTTGACCAAGCGTCCGCTTTGCAGCGCGGCGCGAGCCAGATATTCGGTCATTACCGCCGCACCGGCGCTCGCAAGCGCAGCGTCGCGAACCATGGATATCGATGAAAACCGCGCGACCGTTCTCGGATGCAGTGTGCGTGCGCCTTGCGCTGACTCGATATGCCAGACGTCATTATCCGGCGATGAAAGAAGGCTCACGGCCGGGACGGCGCTATCGTCTTTCAAGGCATCGGCAATCTCCGGCGATGCCACCACGACCTGCGGCCCGCGCAGAAAACACCGGCCGGCCAGTGCCGTATCGGGCGCCGGATTGGCGCGGATCACCACGTCGTAATCCTCCGCGATCAGATCCACGAACCGGTCCTCCGCGATCACCTCGATGCGCACATCCGGATATTCATCGATATACGCCGCCGTCAGGCGCCCCATGGCTTCGTAGGCCAGAAAAGTCGGCGCGCTGATCCGCAACCGGCCGCTCGGCCGCCGCGAGGTCATGCCGACCACGTCCGCCGCTTCCTCGATTTCGGCCAGCAAGCGCCCGGTGCTGGCGTGCAGAGCCTGTCCTTCCTCCGTCAGCATCAACGCGCCCGAGCCGCGTTGCAGCAGGCGCACCCCAATTGCTTCTTCAAGTTGCATCACATGTCGCGAGAGACTTGCCTTGGGCCGCCCGGTCGCACGGCTCGCGCGGCCAAAACCGCCGTGTGTGACGACGGCATTGAAATCCGATAACGCATGCAGGTCCATGGCCGTTCCATCGATGAGACAAGTTGTCTCAATAATAGGGCTTTCGTCCCGTCAAGGGAACGCCCAGAATGAATTCACACCATCACCTTTTTTGAGGGATTCATCATGACTATCCTGGTTACTGGCGCCACGGGCGCTGTCGGTTCGCAAGTTGTTCATCGGCTGGTCGAGGAGGGCGCAAGCGTGCGGGCCATCGCACGTTCGCCCGAAAAAGCCAATCTGCCGGCAAGCGTCGACGTGCGCAAAGGCGACATGACGGATATCGCGTCGATGCGTGCGGCGCTCGAAGGTGTCGACACGCTGTTCCTGCTCAACGCGGTCGTCGCCGACGAAGTCACGCAGGCGATCCTCACGCTGAGCCTCGCGCGCGATGCCGGCATTCAACGCATCGTCTATTTCTCGGTGTTCAATTCAGACCGCTTCACCGACGTTCCCCACTTCACGGGCAAATACACGGTCGAACGGATGATCGAGGAATTCGATCTGCCGGCCACGATCCTGCGCCCGAGCTATTTCATCCAGAACGATGCATCGATGAAAGAAGTGATCGCCGGCAAATCGGTTTATCCGATGCCCGTAGGAAGCGTCGGCGTTTCGATGGCCGACACCCGCGACATCGCGGAAATAGCCGCCATCAGTTTGTTGCAGCGTGAACGTTCGGCGACGCCGTTGCCGCGTGAAGTGATCGACGTGGTCGGTCCGCAACCCATGACCGGCAGCGCGTTGGCCGCGATCTGGAGCGAGGTTCTGGGCAAGCCCGTGAACTACGGCGGCGATGATCTCGATGCATTCGAAGCGCAAATGGCGAGCCGTGCGCCAAGCTGGATGGCACGCGACATCCGCCTGATGCTCGGCCGTTTTCAGCGCGACGGCATGGCGGCGAATGAGCGCGCCGTTGCACGGATGACCGAGTTGCTCGGGCGGCCGCCGCGGTCGTATCGTGATTTCGCCGTCGAGACGGCTAAGGAGTGGGCCGCGAAGTAAAGCGCGGGTCCGATGATCGGCGTGTCGCCCCCGGTCATCGGACCCGCGCGCCAATGTGATCGCGCCCACGATGGTCGCGACAACCGCAAGACCATTCGTCCCGTTCGCCGATGCCCGGTCACAACGCATCAGGCCGGGGACCGCATCAAACTTGCCGATATTGGCATACCTCCTGAAGTAGCGGCCTGCCGGGCGGTCCGTGAACGAACGCACGCGTATGATCTATCCCTGACAAGCAAGAACACGGGCCAACACAGGGAGATATCAGGCGCATGAAGTTCGACACTATTGTGCTGGGCGCGGGCATCGTAGGGGTATCGATTGCAGTGCATTTGCAAAAGCTCGGCCGCTCGGTCGCGCTCGTGGATCGCAAGCGTCCGGGCCTCGAGACATCGTTTGGAAATGCCGGACTGCTGCAGCGCGAAGGGGTGTATCCGTACGCGCTTCCTCGCGACATCAGCACGTGGATGCATTACGCAAAGAATGACTCCATCGATGTCCATTACCACCGCGACGCGCTTCCCGCGCTTGCGCCGTTCCTCTGGGCGTACTGGCGCAACTCGGAACCCGCGAAGCACGCGGCCATCGCGCGTCAATACGCAACGCTGATCGAACATTGCGTGACCGAGCATGAAGTCCTCGCGCGCGAGGCGGGCGTCACGGATTTGCTCAAGCCAACGGGCTGGATCAAGGTCTTCCACACCAACGCCGCACAGGACGATGAGGCGCGCGATGCAGAACGCTGGCATCGTGAATTCGGTGTGCATTACACGCTGCTCGATCCTGCCACGTTGCAGAAGACCGAGCCGCATCTGGACCCATCGCTGGTGGGCGGATTGCATTACACGGACGCGGTATCGGTCAATGATCCGGGCGCGCTGGTCGCGGGTTATGCCGCGTATTTCGAGCGGCTGGGCGGACGTTTCTTCAACGGCGACGCGACCACCCTTGCCGAAGATGGCAACGGCTGGCGCGTGATGACGCAGGAAGGGCAGGTCAACGCATCGACTGCAGTGATCGCGCTGGGGCCATGGGCGAAGGACGTGACCGCGGCGTTGGGATATCGGTTGCCGCTCGCGGTGAAGCGCGGCTATCACATGCACTACACGCCGCAGCCGGGCACGGTGCTGAACCATCCGGTACTCGATGTCGACAACGGTTTCCTGCTTGCGCCAATGGCGCGCGGCATCCGCCTGACGACAGGCGTGGAGCTGGCCGAACGCGATGCGCCGAAGACACCCGTGCAACTGCTGCGCGCCGAGCCTGTGGCGCGGACTCTGTTCCCGCTCGGCGAGCGTGTAGACGATGAACCCTGGATGGGCCGCCGTCCGTGCACGCCTGACATGATGCCGATCATCGGACCTGCGCCGCGTCACAAGAACATGTGGTTCGCATTCGGCCACGCGCATCATGGGCTCACGCTCGGCGCGGTGACGGGCAGGCTGATTGCATCCATGATGACGGGCGAAGAACCGTTCATCGATACCACGCCGTTCAGGGCAGACCGCTTTGCGGCTTCGGGGGCACGTGAGAGGGACACGTGAGAGGGACACGTGAAAGGGACCCGTGAAAGTTTCCGTGTCGAGCCGTAGAATCGTCGTAACTCGAGCATGCCGATTCCTTTCTTTCTAATGGCCGACAATGAACACACCCGTTACGAACCAACCCGAGATCTGGCTGATCCGTCATGGCGAAACAGAATGGAGCAAGTCGGGCCAGCACACCGGCCGCACGGATATTCCGCTGACTGACCATGGCCGCGAACAGGCGCGGGCACTCCGGCCGGTGCTCGCCGCGCAAAGCTTCGATCTCGTGCTGCACAGCCCGATGAGCCGCGCACGCGACACGTGTGAGGAAGCCGGCTTGATCGCGCACGCCGAAGAAGAGCCGCGTTTGAGCGAATGGAACTACGGCATCTACGAAGGCCGCAAGACGGCGGATATACGGGCTGAAGAGCCGGACTGGTCCGTGTGGACATCGCCGATACCGGAAGGCGAGAGCGTTCAGGATATCCAGGCGCGGGCCGAATCCCTGATCGCGCGTTTGCTTGGTACGAACGGCCGTATTGCGCTCTTTTCCCACGCACACTTTCTACGCGTGCTCGGCGCCTGCTGGATAGCGGATTCGGCCGCGCTCGGCGCACATCTGTTGCTCGATACCGCGTCCGTCAGCGTGCTCGGCTTCGATCGCGAATCGCGCGCGCTCAAGCAGTGGAACGTCACGCACAGGCCGGCCTAGAACAGGTCCTCGTGACGGCAATTCACAAGGATCTCGGCGACGCTCGCGGTATTCGGCATCGCGATCGTATTGGCGATGAGCACCGCCAGATCCTCGGGCTGTGTCATTGCTTGCGGTTCGAGATCCGCGATGCCGGCCGCCATGTCCGTGTTCACGAAGCCCGGGCAAATGGCGGTTGCACGAATGCCATCGTCCCATCCGGCGCGCCGGACGGCGTGGTTCAACGCAATCACCGCATGCTTTGACATCTGATAACCCGCGTTCAGGTTCTTCACGCGCTTTCCCGACAGCGATGCAATCTGCACCACGCGTGCATCGCCGGGTTTGCGCAGATGGGGCAACGCGGCCTGGATCAATCGGAACGGCGCCTTGACGTTGATATCCAGCGTCTCTTCGAGCATGTCGTCGGTGCCGTCTTCCAGCGTGATATGCGTACAGATCCCGGCGTTGCTGATCAGCACGTCCAGTTGTCCGAAGTGTTCGATGCTGGCGTCGACCCAACGGCGTGCGCTTTGCGGATCGCGGGCTTCATACGGGAACGTGAAGGCATCAAATGGAAATTGCACCGACGACGGATCGCGCATTCCCAGCGATAACCGATACCCGCGTTTATGCAATTCCGTCGCAACCGCCAGTCCGATACCGCGATTCGCGCCGGAGATCATCGCTACTTTGCTCATTGCCGTGGGTCCTTAGAAGCCTGCATCGATCACGATCTTCGTGCCGTCGCTGAAGCGGTTCAGCCGGAACATATGTGGATCGACAAGCGGTGTGTCGTTCGTGACCAGATCAGCCATCAGTTTGCCTGCCGCCGGTCCAATGCCGAAACCGTGCCCCGAAAACCCTGTGCCAATAAAGAGTCCCGGCACCGTTTGCACGCCTGAAATGACGGGAATCGCGTCGGGCGTGATGTCCATCAGTCCCGCCCAGCGCTGCGCGATACGCGCGCCGCTCATGTGCGGAAAGACCTTCACGAACTCGCGCAAACCGGCATCGGTGTATTGCGAAATCGGCTCCGGATCGAGCGTGCGGACGTCTTCGAACGCGGTGCGTTTGTCGAGCGCCCATTTACGCGGACGGCGCATTTCTTCGAAGAAACGTTCGCCTACGCCAATGCGCAGCGCGCCCAACTGGCTCTTGAGCGCCGGGATGTATTTGGGGAAAAGCCGGAAGCTGTCGGGCGTGATATCAGTATAAGTGCGAAAGCCGAAAGCGATCGTATAACCGCCGTCCGCGCGCTTGCGGAATGCGAACTCCTTGTTGCTCGCGCTCACGGCGGGACCGCCCTCGATGGGCGCGGTACGCAGCACGGACGCCTTGACCATCAACTGCGGCACCTCGATACCCAGGTTCCCGCAGAACAATCGAGACCACGCGCCGCCCGCGACGACCACGCTTTTGCAGCGGATCGTACCAAGTTCGGTGACGACGGCGCTCACGCGGCCCGCGCTGGTTTCAATGCCGCGCACGGCGCACGGCGTCAGGATTTTCACGCCGCGTTTGCGCAACGCGTTTGCAATGGCGGGCGCGGCTCTTTGCGGTTCGGCGCGGCCATCGCCCGCTGTGTACAACCCACCCTTGAACGCACGCGATGCACCCGGCAACAAGCTCGCCACGGCCTTGGCGTCGATCTCACGTGTATCGAATGCGTCCTTGCCGGCCAGTGCCTGCGCTTTCTCGAGCCACACACGATGCGCTTCCATCTTGGCGTCATCGTTGGCCATGTACAGGATGCCGCATTGCTTGAAACCGGTATCGATCCCAAGCGTTTCATCGAGCTTGCGCCACAGCTTCAAGCTCTCGATGCTCAGTTCGAACTCGCGCATGTCGCGATGCGTGACGCGCACCCAGCCCCAGTTGCGGCTCGACTGTTCGCCGGCGATATGCCCCTTCTCGCATACCGCCACGCGCAGGCCTTTCTCGCTGAGATAAAGCGCCGTGCTCACGCCGATGATCCCGCCGCCGACTACGACGACGTCCACTTCGGCGGGCAGGGTGGTGTCGTCGGCGACGGTCTCGACTTGTGGTCCCATATGACGTTCTTTCTCCGCTTCGTTTTTAAAGCTGCGTAGTCACGCATGAGTTAGTTATGTTGCCCGGTCATGCTGGTGCGTGCGGCTGCCGCCTGACGCTTGAGCTGCTTGCGGGTGGTCGCGTTGGCGTCCCCGGAGCGCGGATTCGAATGCCGGTTTGTCCATCGGTCGATATGATTGATTGCGTGCGTGAGCGGTATGGTGATCAGCAAATAGACCAGACCCGCCGCAACCAGCGGCGACAGGTTCGCGGTGTTCACGGACGTGTTCTGCCCGATAGTGAAGAGATCACGCTGCGAAGTCAGCAGGCCGAGAAAATAGACCAGGCTCGAGTCCTTCACAATGGAGATGAACTGATTGGCAAGCGCGGGCAGGATGCGCCGGATGCCCTGCGGCACGATCACATGGCGCATGGCGGTCCAGTAGTTCATACCGAGCGCCTGGCACGCGGAGAGCTGACCTTTGCCCACGCTCTGGATGCCAGAACGAAAAATCTCGGCTATATACGCCGATGAAATCAGCCCGAGCGCCACGATTGCAAGCGGATACGGATTCGGCCCGAAGATCGCGAGGCCGACCGGCGCAAGTCCCTGCCCGACCAGCAATATCACGAGCGCCGCGGGCAAGCCGCGAAACACATCCACGAACACGCGCGCCGGCATTTCGAGCCATCGCATATGCGACACGGCCATCAGCGCCAGCACCATGCCCGCGACAATCCCGAGCAGCGTTGAAAACAGCGAGAGCACCAGCGTATTGACAAGCCCGGTTTCGAGCAGCGCCGGCAGCGATCCCGTAAGCAACTGCCAGTCGAGGAAGTTCTGCAGGAATGCATTCATGGCGCTCTCCGGAAAAGGGCAGGCTTGGGCGTTCAGCTACCGGTTTTCATTGCGTATGGCGGCAGGCTTGCAGGCTTCGGATAACCCGGATGGAACTGCGTGTAGAGCTTCATCCACGTGCCGTCCGCGACCAGATCGTTGAGTGTCTTGTTGACTGCGGCTTCGAGTTTCGCGTTGCCCTTGCGCATCGGGAAACCAGCCGGCAAGTTGATCGCCGAGATATCGAGCCGGTCTGCGATCTTCATTTGCGGGTATTTTTCCTGCAAGCCGTCCACGAGCGATTTGTCGATGAAGAAACCGTCGATATATTTTGAACGCATGGAGAGAAAACCCGCGTTCAGGTTCGGAAAACGCACGATCTGCGCGCCCGGCAAATAGCTGTCCGAGTACGTGTCTTCGATGGTGCCTTGAATCACGCCAATGCGCTTTCCTTTGACAGAGGCCTTGTCGCTCGTGATCGCCGTGGTCTCCGGCAAGGTCGCGACGCTCAGCAAGCCGGTGAGGTAACCCTCGGAGAAATCGACCATCTTCAGCCGGTCAGTCGTGATCGAAATGGACCCGGCCGCAAGATCGATTTGCTGGTTCGTTACGCTCGGCAACAGGCCGCTGAAATCCTGCGCGCGAAAGTCGACGCTCAAGCCGAGCTTCGCGCCGATTGCACGCAATAGTTCGACATCGAAGCCCGTCATCTTGCCGTTATCGATGTAGGAATACGGCTTGTTGTTCGCATCCACGCCGGCCATGAGCTTGCCTGGTGCGAGCGTGCCGAGGTCATCGGCATGAGCGCTTGTCGCGGTCATCAACGAAAGAGGCACGACAATCGAAAGAAGGCTGAACAGGTGTCGAAACCGCATGTTGGTCGCTCCAGGAAGAACCGCAGTGGATTAAAGGATAAAGCCTCAAAAAAACCCGTGTCAGGACAGCGCGCCACGCACCCGGCCGTTCCAGCAATCGTCGAGCTGATAAAGCGCCGCGCCCACGGGCACGCTCAACGTACTCGCAATGCCGCCAGGACTCAGCGGGAACGGCCCTTCACCGAAAGCGCCATGTGCGGCTTCGAGCCCGAGCAGGGACTTCGCGATGCGCTGCCCGAGGTAAGACATGAGCGCGACGCCATTGCCGTTGCAACCGAGCGCATAGAACACACCGTCACGTTCGCCGATGTGCGCGAGCTTGTCGCCTGTCATCGCGACATAACCTTTCCATGCGTGCGTGATGCGGACATCGCGTAATGCGGGCCAGAGCTCGACCATCTTCGCACGCAAGATCCGCGCGGCTTCACGTTCGCCGACTTCCCTGAACGATGGCCGCGAGCCGAACAACATGCGGGTTCCATCAGGCGATGGCCGCGTGTAAAACAGGTTGCGCTTCGAGTCGCTGATCATGCGGCGCCCGGGGTTCAGCACGTCCATGAGTCCGGGAGGCAGCGGTTCCGTTGCGATCTGATAACTTGCGACGGGCAGAACACGTCGCGCAAAAAAGGGCGTGAGCCGGCCGGTGTAGCCGTTGGTCGCAACCAGCACGCGACCCGCGTTGATCTTGCCGCGTGCCGTATGCACCGTGAACCGCGTACCCGTCCTTTCGATGCGCTCGACCGCCGCGTGCGAATGCAGCGTCGCGCCACGCCGGCGCGCAAGATCACGCAACGCGCGATGATATTTGGCGGTATGCAGGCCGCCGTATTCATCGACGAGAATGCCGCCATAGTAATAATCCGATCCCACGACCGCGCGCTGTTCCGCGCGGGTCACCACGTGCACGGTCACGCCGGTTTTCTCGCGCAAGAGTTCGCCCTGCTTGCGCAGCCGCTCGAAATGCCCAGGCGTGAACGCGCCGAAAAACCGGCCGGTGATCTGCAGGCCGGCATCGAGCGATTCTTGGCTTACGAGCTGTTTCAGGTACTCGAAACTTGCGTTGGATTCAGCCATCAGGCGGCTGAGCCGTTCCGCCGAAACCCCGCGAATCGCGTTTGTCAGTGCAAGCTTCTGTCCGCTCGACACCATGCCGCCGCTGCGCGTGCTGCCGCCCGAGCCAATCTCGGCGGTGTCCAGAACGGCGACTGTCGCGCCATGTTGCGCCGCTTCCGCCGCCGCCGATAACCCGCAATACCCGCTGCCCACGATCGCTACGTCCACATTCGCGGGCAACGCCACGCGCGATGTCTCCGGCGGTGCCTCGTCCCACCAATAAGGCGCGATGCGAAAGTCATCGTGAAATAGCAGTGAGTCGGCTCGCATGGATATCGCTAGGGAATGACGTTGCTTAGACGTTGGGTGGGCTCTACGTGGCTTTCAGTCTAGGAGCGCCGCTACTATCCGGTCAAATACGGCCAAAAACGGCTGCTATTCATTTTTGGTATGGCAATCTCGAACGATTACTCCGAGGAAAGGTCATGAACCAGCGGCAGATCGAGGCATTCAGGCTTGTCATGTTGCGCGGATCGATGACAGCCGCTGCCGAGGAGCTCGGCACATCGCAGCCGAGCATCAGCCGGTTGATAGCGGAGCTGGAGGCATCGACGGGACTCGCGCTTTTCACGCGCAACGGCGGACGGATCCAGGCCACCGATGCAGGCAGCGCGTTTTATCGCGAAGTGGACCGGAGTTTTGTCGGCATCGAAAAGCTTGCGCATTCAGCGCGTGAAATCCGGCAGTTCGGCAGCGGCCGCTTGCGGCTGGTTGCAGCGCCCGTGGTGGCGTTATCGTTCGTTCCGCTTGTGATCGAGCGGTTCCTGGCGGCGTATCCGCGCATTGCGGTATCGCTGGAAATGCGCAGCGAAGGGACCATCCAGCGATGGGCGTCATCAGGGTACTGCGACGTTGGCTTCGGCACCATCACACCCGACGCGTTCGGCGTCACAAGCGCGGAGCTGTACCGGCTGCCGGGCGTATGCGCGCTGCCCGCCAACCATCCGCTTGCCGCACGGGAGCGCATTCACGCACGGGATTTGAAAGACCAAAGCCTGATTTTGCCGTCCTATGCGGATGACACCCGTTCCGCGCTCGATCGCGCGTTGCGGCAGGCCGGTGTGAACCAGGTGCCGACTATCGAGACGCCTTACGGCGCGACGATTTGCGCGAGGGTAGCGAGCGGGTTCA
>NZ_JBSIPA010000217.1:0-10457 GCF_053574605.1 Caballeronia sp. M23-90
TGCCAGGTCGACATCTTGCGCGAGGCCCGCGTGCTGGTCGCCGGGTGCAACGCGCAGGCTGCGCTCTGGGCATCCCACATTGCTCAAATCCAGGCGCAAAAATAACGGAACCATGATGAATACGCTATTTCAACAGCCACTCCAAGTGGTCAACGCGGGCCTGGCCAGTTTCGCCGATAACCTCGCGCTCGCCGGCGGCGATGTGATCAACCTGACCTGGCAACCGCCCGCACTCGGCGATGTCGACGCGGGGCTCGCCCTCGCGTCGCTGATCCGCCATCCGCTGGTCGAGCAGGCAAACGAGCAGGCGTTCCACCGATACATCGCGGCGCAACCCGTTCTGGTGGACGTGATGATCGCGTCGAACGCGATCGGTGCGATGTCGCAGAAGAAGCTCATCTTGCACGCGGGGCCGCCCATCGACTGGCCGAACATGTGCGGGCCGGTCAAGGGCGCGATCATCGGCGCGATCTTGTTCGAAGGATGGGCCGCGACGCATGAAGCCGCCGAAAAAATGGCGCAGGACGGCGCGATCCGCTTCGAGCCGTGCCATCACTATCAGGCGGTGGGTCCGATGGCCGGCATCATCAGCCCGTCGATGCCGCTGTGGGTGATCGAGAACAAGACGAACGGCCGGCGCACATTCAGCAACTTCAACGAAGGGCTCGGCAAGGTGCTGCGCTTCGGTGCGAACAACAGCGAAGTACTCGACCGTCTTCACTGGATGAAGGACGAACTCGCGCCTGCATTGAAGGCCGCGCTGAAGGTGCTCGGCGAAGTCGAACTCAAGCCGATGATGGCGCAAGCCCTGCATATGGGCGACGAAGTGCATAACCGCAATGCCGCCGCCACTGGGTTGCTCATCAAGCGCCTGATCCCCGCGCTGCTGTCCAGCGGCTTGCCCATCGACACGATCCAGCGCGTGACGGCGTTTATCGTGGGGAATGATCACTTCTTCCTGAACCTGTCCATGGCGGCCTGCAAGGCGATGATGGACGCCGCCCACAACGTCCCCTTCAGTTCCATGATCACCGTCATGGCGCGCAACGGCGTGAACTTCGGCATCCAGATGTCGGGCACCGGCGACCGCTGGTTCCAGGCGCCGGCCAATCCGGTGGAAGGGCTGTTCTTCCCCGGATACGGCGTGGACGACGCGGCGGCCGATCTCGGCGACAGCGCCATTACGGAGACAGCAGGCGTCGGCGGATTCGCGATGGCGTCGTCGCCGGCTATCGTCAAGTTCGTGGGCGGAACACCGGCCGATGCCACCAATAACAGCCGCCGGATGCAGGCGATCACCCTCGGCGGGAATCCGGCGTTCACGCTGCCGGCGCTGAATTTCGCGCCGACGGCCGCGGGTATCGATGCACGCAAGGTCGTCGATCGCGGCATCCTGCCGATCATCAACACAGGCATTGCGCACAAGCAGGCGGGCGTCGGGCAGATCGGCGCGGGGATTACCACGGCGCCGATGCCGGGGTTCATCGATGCCATTCGCGCGCTGGCCGAATACGTTTAATCCACACTGGAACACACCATGACGAAGCCTCTGGCGATCGTCGCGGTTGGCGGAAATGCGCTGATCCGCGACGATGAACACAATAGTATTCCTGATCAATATGAAGCCGTGATCGAGAGCGCGGGACACATCGCCGAAATGATCGAGGCAGGCTGGGACCTGGTGCTCACGCATGGCAACGGGCCGCAGGTCGGCTTCATCTTGCGGCGCTCGGAACTTGCCGCCGACGAAGTCCGTCCCGTTCCGCTCGACTATGCGGTCGGCGATACGCAGGGCGCTATCGGCTATATGTTCCAGAAGGCGTTGAGCAATGAGTTGCGACGACGCGGAATCGATCGTCGCGTGGTCACTGTTGTGACGCAAACGCGCGTGAGCCGCGACGATCCGGCGTTCCGTAATCCGGCCAAACCCATCGGCGCTTTTTTCGATGAAAACACCGCGCGCAGGCGCCAGCAGGAACTCGGGTGGACGCTGATGGAGGACGCGGGGCGCGGCTGGCGCAGAACTGTCGCTTCGCCGCAGCCGCTCGAAATCATGGAGCGCGAGGTGATTGCCTCGTTGCTGGCGCAGGGTTGCATCGTGATTGCGTGCGGTGGCGGCGGCATACCCGTCGTGGTGGATGACAGGCAGCAGATCTCGGGCGTGGAAGCGGTGATCGATAAAGACCTGGCTTCCGCACTGCTCGCCGAGCAACTCGGCGCCGACCTGCTGTTGATTCCCACGGGCGTTGAACAGGTCGCGATCAACTTCGGCAAACCGGAACAGCGCTGGCTCGATACGTTGAGCCTTGCCGAAGCGAAGATCCTGATCGCGCAGGATCAATTCGGCGCGGGCAGCATGCTGCCGAAGATCGAAGCGATCATGCGGTTCGTGACGCATAGCCGTGCGAACGGCGGAAACGGCAAAGGCCTGATTACGAGCCCTGATGCGATTCGTCGCGCGCTCGACCAGAAAACCGGTACATGGATCACACAATAGGTTTTCGTAACTTACGTACTAATTATTTAGCAATCCAGATTTATTAACGAACGATAAAGGCATGTCGATTATGGAAACCACCCTGCTTGCCGTCAACGGCACGCTGATGCGCGGACTGGAATTGAACAAGAACATGATCGCCGCGCAGGGCGTCTTCCTTCGCGAGGACCATACCGATGCGCACTACCGGCTATGGAGTATCGGCGATCGTCATCCGGGAATGATCCGCGTCGCGGCTGGCGGCACGTCTGTCGCGCTCGAGATCTGGGCGTTGCCGCTGGTTTCGTTCGCCGGTCTGTTGCTGAGCGAGCCGTCGGGATTGGCGATTGGCAAGGTCACATTGCGTGACGGCACTCAAGTACTCGGCGTTCTTGCCGAACCGTGGCTTGTTGAAAACCAGAAGGAAATCACGTCGCACGGAAGCTGGCGCGCCTACACCGGCCATTTCTATTCCGCGTGAGCGAACGAGACTTTCAAGGACTATTTGTATGCGTGAAACTAGCGAACGTTCGAATACCGCGCCCGGACATCGCATTGCCATGATTTTGCTGGGCATTGCGGTGACGCCGGTTCTTCTTTCATCGTCGAGTCTGGGGAGTCAGTTGTCCAGCTCGGCGTTGATCAAGGTCGTGGTGCTCGGCAGCATCATCTTGACCATCCTGTCGATCATCACCATTTGCGTGGGTGAGAAAGCGCGCATGCCGACGTATGGAATCGTGAAGTACCCGTTCGGCGAGAAAGGCGCGATTGCGATCAACATTCTTCTTGCCGTCAGCCTGTTCGGGTGGATCGCCGTCACGGCCAACATGTTCGGGCATTCCGTGCATGACCTCCTTGCGCAACACGGGCTCAACCTTCCGGTGCCGATTCTGGTTGCCATCGGATGCGTGATTTTCGTCGCCGCGACCGCGTTTGGCTTCGAGTTACTGGGCAAGGTCGCGCAGTTCGCGGTACCCGTCATTGCGTTGATGCTTGCGTATTGTCTTTACGTCGCGGCGCATGGATCGGCCGAGGTGCCCGTGCGGCTTGCGGAGATGAATACGGGCGTGGCGGTATCGACGGTTGTTGGCACGATCATCGTGCTGGTCGCCACGTTGCCGGACTTCGGCAGCTTCGTGCATGACCGCAAGCACGCGATCATTGGTGCGGGGATGACATTTCTGATTGCGTATCCGCTGTTGTACTGGGCGGGCGCGACGCCGAGCGGAATGACAGGGCAGAGTTCGTTGCTCGGGTCGATGGCCGTGTTCGGGGCCGTCCTTCCGGCTGCATTGCTGCTGATTTTTGCTACTGTAACGGGCAATGCAGGGAATATGTTTCAGGGGACGCTGGTTGTATCGACCTTGTTCACGCGGTTTCCCAAGTGGCAGATCACCGTTGCGCTGGGCGTTCTTGCGGTGATCGTGGGGAGCATGGATATCATGGGATGGTTCATCCCGTTTCTGCTGTTTCTTGGAATTGCGACGCCGCCGGTGGCGGGGATTTATATCGCGGATTTTTTGCTTTATCGGCGCAATGGGTATGACGAGAAGGTGCTTGTGGCCGAACCGCAGATCAAGGTGATGACGTTTGTTGCGTGGATCATCGGATCGATGGTCGGGTTTTTGACTGTGAAGGACGTGTTTACGTTCACGAGTATTCCTTCGGTTGATTCTATTTTGGTCGCTTGCGCGTGTTATGCGGCTTTTAGCCGGTTTTCGAGGGGGGCGTTGGCGGCGGGGTGACCTGGCGGTCGGGGTTGGTCTTGGGTTGGTGCTCTTGAGGCTACCGCGCGGTTTGTTTTGGCTGATTTCTTTAGCACTGTTAGCCACTGTCCGTGGCGGGACTTCATTTCACGGGTTTTGCGCTGGCGCTTGGGTACCGTTATTTGCGGTCGGGGTTGGTGCCGGGTTGTTGCTTTTTAGGTCTTCGCGCGTTTCGTCTTGGCTGATTTCTTTAGCACTATTAGCCACTGTCCGTGGCGGGACTTCATTTCACGAGTTATGCGCTGGCGCTTGGGTACCGTTCTTTGCGGTCGGGGCTGGTGCCGGGTTGCTGCTATCTAGGCTACCGCGCGGTTTATTTTGGCTGATTTCTTTAGCACTGTTAGCCACTGTCCGTGGCGGGACTTCATTTCTTTTTCCAACGGCGAAAAAGAAACGAAGCAAAGAAAACGCCTCTCAACCGCTAGTTCTTAAGTGTCCCGAGCGTGCACGTACAACTGTTTGGTACTTCACAAGAACGCTCGACGCCGGACTTAAGAACACTTGAAACCCTCCCCCTCCGTCAACGGCAACCCACACGCTTCGCCACCAGTGTGGGAATCCGTTAACCAGGCTTCCGCGCTGCGCGCCCTGGCGCCCAAATGGAGGGGCTGGCTGTACTGGTTCCGTTTTGCCCGCGCGAGCCTGGGACCACCGGCGGCAAAGTCTCGGCAAGTTCAAGATGCTGTAGCGCCGTCACGTGCTCAACCCGTTGTTTACTTGGGCCAGGTTTCCGTATTGACTGCCACAGTTACTGGTGGCGAAGCGTGTGGGTATCTGTTGACGGAGGGGGAGGGGTTCAAGTGTTGGTGGTTATGGCGTCGAGCGTTCTTGTGAAGTACCAAACAGTTGTCACTGCACGCTCGGGACACTTAAGAATTTGCGGTTGGAAGGCGTTTTCTTTGCTTCGTTTCTTTTTCGCCGTTGGAAAAAGAAATGAAGTCCCGCCACGGACAGTGGCTAACAGTGCTAAAGAAATCAGCTAGAACGGAACGCGCGAAGACCTAAAAAGCAGCAACCCAGCACTGACCCCGACCCCAACTCCGCCCCCGACCCCTCCAAACCCTCCCCCAGCGCCAGCGCCCCCGCCCGCCCTACCCTTGCGCTCCAATCAAATTCACCACCTTGATTCCCCGCGTATCCGGCACCTCCGCATACGACAACACCTTCAACTGCGGCAAGCTCCTGCGCAGGAACCGCGCAAGCATCGCCCGCAGAGAATGCTGCACAAGCAGCACCGGCGGCAACCCGATATTTTGCTGCCTCATGATCGCGTTCTGCGTCGAATTCAAAAGCGTCTGTGCCAATCCCGGCTCCAGCCCCGGATTCGCCCCCGTCGATAAAGCCTGCGACAACACCCGCTCAAGCGCCGGGTCCAGCCCCATCACCTGCAATTCGCCACTCCCCGGATACCACTGCTGCGTAATCGCGCGGCCAAGCGCAAGACGCACGGCGGCGGTCAGATCGTGAGCATCGGAGATCTTGGGGGCGTGTTCCTGAAGCGCATCGACGATCGTGCGCATGTCGCGAATCGGCACGCCTTCATCCAGCAAGTTCTGCAGCACCTTTTGCAGCGTGGTCAGGGCCATGACCTTCGGCACCAGATCTTCGATCAGCGTCGGCGTGTCCTTGCCAACGCGTTCCAGCAACGCCTGAACTTCCTGACGCCCGAGCAACTCGGCGGCGTGCGTCACGACCAGATGATTCAAATGCGTGGCGACAACCGTGCTGGCATCGACGACCGTATAGCCGTAGACCTGCGCCTGCTCACGCAAATTCGTATCGATCCAGACAGCCGGCAAGCCGAACGCCGGGTCTTGCGTCGGGCTGCCCGGCAGCGTTGCCGTGACCTGACCCGGATTGATTGCGAGCCATTGGCCAGGGAACGCTTCGCCCACGCCGACTTCCACGCCTTTCAACGCAATCCGATACCCGTTCGGCCGCAATTCCAGGTTGTCGCGGATATGAATCACCGGCGGCAAAAAGCCGATTTCCTGCGCGAATTTCTTCCGGATGCCCTTGATGCGCTTGAGCAACTCGCCATCGGTATTGCGGTCGACGAGCGGAATCAGCCGATACCCCACTTCAAGCCCAAGCGGGTCGATCATCGCGACGTCGTCCCAGCTCGCTTCGCTGTTTTCGACCGGTGCGGCGGCAGGCGCCACAAGTTCGGTCACAGCGTCCGCTTTTTTCTTCGCCTGGGCGCGCTGGTTCATCGTGCGTGCGGCATAGACAAGACCGCCGCCAAGCAGCAAGAACGCGAAATGCGGCATGCCTGGAATCAACCCCATGACCCCGATGATCACGCCCGTGATCATCAGCACGCGCGGGTTGCTGAACAACTGCCCGGTCAACTGCGTACCAATGTCTTCTTCGGTTGCCACGCGCGACACGATCACGCCGGCGGCCGTCGAAATGATCAGTGACGGAATCTGCGCGACGAGACCATCGCCGATGGTCAGCAGCGTGTAGTTCGTGGCCGCGTGCGCGAAGTCCATGTCGTGCTGCAACATCCCGACGATCAACCCGCCCACGATGTTGATCACCATGATCAGCAAACCGGCGATTGCATCGCCGCGAACGAACTTGCTCGCGCCGTCCATCGAACCGTAGAACTCGGCTTCTTGCGCGACCTGCACGCGGCGTTTGCGCGCCTGATCTTCGTTGATGAGGCCGGCGTTCAGGTCGGCATCGATTGCCATCTGCTTGCCCGGCATTGCATCGAGCGTGAAGCGCGCGCCGACTTCCGCAATCCGCCCCGCACCCTTGGTGATCACCATGAAGTTGATGATCATCAGGATCACGAACACGACGATACCGACCGCGAAGTTGCCGCCCACGAGGAAGTGGCCGAACGATTCGATGACCTGGCCGGCGGCATCTGGACCGGTATGGCCTTCCAGCAACACGATTCGCGTCGATGCCACGTTCAGCGACAAGCGCAGCAACGTGGAGAACAGCAGCACGGCAGGGAACGCGGCGAAGTCGAGCGGCTTTTGCGTGTACATGCTGACAAGCAGCACCATCACGGAAAGCGCGATGTTGAACGTGAACAGCAAGTCGAGCAGGAACGCCGGCAACGGCAAGATCATCATGCCGAGGATCATGCAGATCAGCACCGGCCCGGCCAGCGCCCTCAAGTTCTGCGTTCCCAACGCCTCAGGGCGCTTCGAGAAAAATCCGGCGCGCGCGTTCATGCTTTGCTTCCTTTGACTGATTCGTTTTTAGCGGCTTCTTCAGCCAGCGTTTCTGCAGCTTCCTGATCGGCTTCGGATTCGGGGACGTTGCCTTTATCGAGTTCCGGGGGAACCTCGAGGTTTTCCGGTTCGTCCGGCCGCTCGCCGCCGTTTTCCTTGAACTTGCGCAACTGATACACCCACGCCAGAACCTGCGCGACCGCGCCGTAAAGCGCGCCTGGAATTTCGCGATTGATCTCGACGTTGTGATAAAGCGCGCGAGCGAGCGGCGGCGCTTCGAGCAGCGGTATGTTGTGCTCGCGCCCAAGTTCGCGGATGCGTGCCGCCACGAGGTTCACACCCTTCGCAACGACCTTCGGCGCGCGCATTTCGCCATCGGCATATTTGAGCGCGACGGCGAAGTGCGTCGGGTTCGTCACGATCACATCGGCCGTGGGGATTGCCGTCATCATCCGGCGGCGCGCGGCTGCACGTTGCTGCGCACGAATGCGTCCCTTGACGTGCGGATCGCCATCGCTTTCACGATGTTCACGCTTCACTTCCTCTTTGCTCATGCGCAGCTTCTTGGCATGCGTCCAGAGTTGGTAGGGGACATCGAGCGCGGCGACCAGGAACAAGCCCGCGATCGCCATGCCGCAGCACACCACGATCAGGTGCATGGCATCGGCGAGGGCGAGGCTCAGCGGCTTTGTCACGAGACCGAGCACTTCTTCTTTCCGATGCCACATCGCCCAGCCGGCAAGCCCGCCGACAACCAGCGTCTTCAGAATGGACATGCCGAGCGCGATAGGCCCTTGCGACGAGAAGATCTTGCCCAGTCCGCTGATCGGATTAAGCCGGCCGAAGTTCGGAGAGAGCGGTTTGGTGGTGAGAAGCCACCCGCCGAGCGCCATGGGCGCAATGACGGCGGCGAGTGCGGTCAGCGCGAGCACGGGAAAGAGGGCGAAGAAACCTTCCTTGCCGGCTGCTGCTGCGCCGATCAGCATCTGGTTGGTATCGAGTACGGTGTTGTGGTTGAACGTGAGCGCGCCGCGCAGGATGGACTGCAGATGCTGGTTGATCGGCCCGGACATGCCATAGACGCCAAAGAATCCCGCCGATAACAGCGCAAACGAAGCCAGTTCCCGTGAGCGCGCGACCTGACCTTCCTCCCGCGCCTTATCGAGGCGCTTGGGAGTTGCTGATTCGGCCTTTTCGAGATCGCTTTCTTCTGCCACGTCGCTGCACTCCGGTCAGCCGGCCTTCGATGAAGACCTGAGCTTCTGATCCAGTGAAGCGATTATTGCGAAAAGCTGACCGTGACCATTGGCTGATCAGGGCGGAGAAAGGGGGGTAATTCGGAGAATGAAGAGGCGACGCCCCGCCGGTTGACCGGTTGATTGTCACAGACACTGGTGGCGAAGCGTGTGGGTATCCGTGTTCGGAGGGGGAGGGTTTCAACTGTTCGATGTTATGACGGCAACCGTTTTTCTGAAGTACCAAACAGTTGTCAGCGCACGCTCGGGACACTTAAGAATTAGCGGTTGGGAGGCGTTTTCTTTGCTTCGTTTCTTTTTCGCCGTTGGAAAAAGAAATGAAGTGCCGCCACGCACAGTGGCTAATAGTGCGAAAAAGAACAGCCAGTACGGAACGCGCGAAGACCTAAAGAGCAACAACCCAGCACCAACCCCAACCACAAAACACCCCCCACTCAAGCGCCAGCGCCCTACAACCCCAGTACCCCCGGTACCCGCCCATCCGGCCCATAAAACGCCGACTTCACTGGCGCAATGGTCAGCGCCGCCAGCGCCGTCCGGTTGTACTCCATGCGAGTACGGATCAGCACGCCGTTATTGTTATTGCTGCGCTTCGCCCGCCCGGCCACGTCCAGCAATTCCTGCCAGCGGGCAATCAAGGCTTCATCGCCAATAACGGCCTGTTCCATGCCCGCAAACCCCGGGGCCAGGCCCAGCGCGCCGAGCTGCTCATCGCGCCGGCGTTCGAGCACGGCGATCTGCCCGGTCAACGCAACCTTTTGTTCGATGATCGAAGGCAGCGTCTCAAGCGGCGATGCAGCCGTGAGCGCCCTCTCTTCGTAGGCAAGCAGCGATTCAAACGCCTCTACAGCGGCGATTTCTTCCGTTACGGTGGCAAGCAAAGCGTCTTTCATGGGCGACTCGCTAAAAACTCCGGCCCGCGCCAAATGGCGGTGCCAAGGTCAATAAAGCCGCCCGGCGCTGCGTCGCCGCCTGTAAAGCGACGTCGTGCTCAGCCGCCGGTCGGCGGGGATTGCGTCTTCAACAACTCGCTCGCGCTGGACAAGATGCCGTCGGCGATCTTGCTCGAATCGGCCTTGTAGCTGCCGTCCGCGATCGATGCCTTGATCGCCGCGACTTTCGCCGTGTCGATGTCGGCGCTGCTCGACGTACGCAAATCCGTCGACAAAGCCGACAAGCTCACCGTGGAATTCGAGCCGCCCGTGACGCTGGTGGTGGCCTGAGGTCCGTTGGTGGTGCCCGGCGTTTGCGATTCGGCTTGCGCCGCACGTTGTTGCGCAGCTTCCTGCAATGCTGCGATCTGGCTGGTGTTGCTGGAATCGATTTTCACGATGGTCTTCCCTGACGATGTGATCCTTTTATCGGCGAAGCGGTGTAAAAACTTAACCCCTTGCGCCTGCCGGACCACCCGCTGCCGGGTTACATCGGCTGGAACGCCTTATCCCACAAGGCTTCCGGCTAATTGAAACAAAGTGCAACAAGTGAGGGTTACCCCACATAAGCCGCTCAAGCCCGGCTTTTACAACTGGATTTCGACCGTCGAACTGTCCTTCACAATGCCCGTAATGATCTGTCCCCCAGCCGTTTTCACACGAACTTGCTGGCCAGGCGCGGCGTTATTCATGGCGCTGCCTTCCGCGGATATCGAAAATCCGGCGCCGCTCGTCACCACATGCACCGACGATCCAATTGCGACCGAACTGGCGCCGCGCAGCATGTCGGTGCGCAGCGGCAAGCCGGCGACGATCCGCGACAAGGTCACCGA
>NZ_JBSIPA010000218.1:0-10388 GCF_053574605.1 Caballeronia sp. M23-90
GGCTTCATTTTTGCATCGAATAGCTGACCGCCGTTGGCGACCAGCAATGAATAGAACGTGCCTGTCAGCGCTTCGTCCTTACCCGGGAATTGTGTGCCATAGAAGTTCGGCGCCTTGGTGAAGAACGAACGTGTTCGCCGGCACCGCGACAATCGCACCTGGCACGCGCTGATTGATGTACGTGTTGTGAACGTTCGTGATGTTGTTGACGATCGTCGTGTTGTGCACGTTCACATTATTGTTCACGCGGTTGTAATAGCTCGGGCTGTATCCCGAACCCGGATGCCAAGGCTCGTGCGGCCCGAGCGCAAACCAGGCAACACCCGCACCCACCGCGCCGCCTATCGCAAGATCGACACCCCAATGGGAACCACCGCCACCGCCCACAAACGCGACCAGCGCGGGCGCATACACGGGACGCGTGGCAACCACCGGCCCCGGCACCCATGCCCACGCATTGCCGAGGTACGCCCAGCGTCCATAGTGGAACGGTGCAAATCCCCACGGGGCGTCATCGACCCAGGTCCAACCCCACGGCGCAATCCATGTCCAGTGGCCCTCGCGATAAGGCGCCCAGTTCGCCGATACCCCCACCGTCGGCACCCACACCTCGCCATAGGATGGATCAGTGCGCCATGTGCCATTTGCGTCGAGGTCTTCATAGCCCGGGATTTCACGCGATACATATCGTGCGGATACCGAAGCATCTTCCAGCCTGTCGCGGCTTATGATCCACTGATCGAATGCGTCGAGGCCCGACGCCGGTCCGGCCGCTTGTTGCTGCAGGTTCACGCCGGTGAATCTGACTTGCTGGCCGGCGGTCATCTGCAATGAGCCGCCATCGCCGTACAGCATGGCACTGCCGCTTCGCAGCGTCACCGTGGTCGAGTTGCCGTCGGGCGCGACATCGACACGAAATTCGGCCGCGCTCGATGCCTGCAAGGCAATGTTCGGCGTATCGATCTCGATGTTCTGCCCGGGAGGCAACGCGCGCACATGCGCGGACAGTGACCCTTGCGTGACCTTGAGCTGCAGGGTGGCATCGTCGATATCAACCATGCTCAACGCCGTTTGCTGGTTGAGCCGTAACGCCGTCGACCCGATATGAAGTTCCGCCCGCGCGCCGTTGTCCGTCCAGACCTGATCGCCCGTGGTCAGCGGCCGGTTGAGTTGCGCGTAGGACCATTCGGTTTCGCCCGCAGGTTCCATGGTCACGTTGCCGTTGAAGTAGTTCAGGCGTGCAACGCGGCCGGGTGGATCGCTTGCCGCGGCACCGGGCGCGGTAGGAGACGGTACGGCTTGTTGCGCCCAGGCGGGTGTCGATAAAACCGCGACCAATGCGGTGGCGGTCAATACGGCGGCATGAGTTCGGCGCAGGCGTGGGGTCATTGGTGCATCTCCGGAATTATGATTTTGCGTACATATATAACGTCGACGCACGAAGCATGGATGACCTGCTTCACAATTCATACACTCGGTTGCAATCGATGACGTGACATTTGCCATGGCCGCTTGCGGCAGGGGGCCAACCTTACGCGGTTAGGCATGTCTCATTTCAAACTGCTGACATGCTGCGGTTTGATCATAGGATGTTGCAATGCTTTCACATGTCTACGTTGGCGTTACGGATCATGGTCGCGCTTATTTTCGTGATCCGGACGGCGCCAAGCGTTGCGTCTGCTGCCGTGATCCAGTGCCTGCCAGGCTCGATCAAACCGGGTCTGGCCACCTGTAGCCGAGTACATCGGCAAGCGGGTAGGCGAGCTCGCGCACTTCGTCCAGTTGATTGCCGCCGAGCAGATATACGGCGTCGTCGTCATGGCGCAGATAAAAGCCGACGTGCCCCTTCCAGCTGGCCGGATCGTCGCGTGAGAGCACGGCAATGCATCCATACTCCGGCTGATCGAGCACGCGTCCCCACTCAAGCCACGAACGTGCAAGCGCGGACCCTGTGCCGCTATAACCCGCATTCGCCATGCACCAGTTCACGAACGACGCGCACCACGAGACCTTGTCGTCATAGCCGGCAAGATTCGTATGCGCGTTATATGCCACGATGCGTGGATTGGTCTCTCCCGGCCCGAAGCGCCGCACACCGCGCTCGGCGAGTGCCAATGACATCCATGTGTGCGGATCGGGGTTGCGGATCATGAGCTTGTTCGCGTCAACTGCTTTTCTGCGATGCATCCTGACGCATCGATCCGCCACCTACGCTCTGCCCTGCATCGCGCGCGACCTTGAAGTATCCATAGACGGAAACCAGAGTCAGCACGCCCGCGAAGAGAAACGCGAGCCTGAAGTCATCGAGTGAAAAATGAAGACTTTCGGTGCCGGTCGTTTCACCGTTGATCGCAGCGGCCGCACGCAACGCTACCGCGCCATAAGCAATGCCCAGGCCGATTGTCATTTGCGCAGCCGCGCTCCATAACGTGCTCGCGGCGCTCATTTGCGGCTGGCCGACGTCGGCATAAGCCAGCGTGGCGAGCAGCGAGAACTGCATTGAACGTGCAACGCCATACACAAACACCACGAGCAGGACCCACGCAAGCGGCGAGTCGGGCGTGAGAATGCCGCACGCAATAGTAAAGAGTCCGGCCGTGGCTACCGCTACGATAGATACGTTCCTGAACCCGTAGCGCCGCAGGATGCGAGTGGTCAATGCCTTCATGCCGAGATTGCCCAGCGCGCTCGCAAGGAGCAACAGGCCCGACTTGAAGGCGGAAAGCCCGAAGCCGATCTGAAACAGCAATGGCATGAGGTACGGTACCGCGCCAATGCCGATGCGTGTCAACGACCCCGTCAAGACCGTGACCGAATAGGTTGGAATCTTCAGCGTCGAGAAATCAATCAATGGATGCGGATGCCCCGCCGCATGCCGGACCGCGATATAGCCGATCAGGAATCCGGCAAGCACGATCCCGCCCGCAAGCCACGGATTGCTGGCGGGCTGACTGGCGAGCTCCGCGCCATAGAGCACGGCCGTCAGCGACGCGCCGCTGAGCACGAGGCCCATCACGTCCAGCGGCTTGCGTTCCGCGCCTTTCAGGTTCGGGACCAGCATGGCGACGGCAACGAGGGCGCACAGGCCGAAGGGCACGTTCAGCAAGAAGATCCATCGCCATGAAGCATAGGTCGTAATGAACCCGCCGACCGGCGGCCCGATGACCGGCGCTGCAATGGCAGGCCACGTGATGGTCGAGATGGCCTGCATGAGGCGGCTTTTCTCGGTGCTTCGTACCACGATCAGGCGGCCGACCGGGACCATCATCGCGCCGCCGGCGCCTTGAAGCACTCGCGCCGCCGTGAACTCGGCGACGGAATTCGACATGCCGCACAACACCGACGCCACGATGAACACAACGATCGCGCCGAAGAACACCGTGCGCGAACCGAAGCGATCCGCGACCCAGCCGCTCACCGGAATGAAGATTGCGAGCGCGAGCATGTACGCGGTCATGCCGAGGCTGAGCGCGTTGGGGCCGACGCCAAACGACTTCGCCATTTGCGGCAATGCGGTTGCAATGACCGTCGTGTCGAGGTATTCCATGAAGAACGTTCCCGCCACGATGTAGGGCAGCCAGCGGGCAGCGGATGGTGCAGGCGACGCGTTGTTGCTCATCGATAACCCCGGGTTGTGCGGCGCAATGCTGGCCGCCGCGCCGCAATCGGCGACACGTACTGGTTGATGGTCCGAGGGCTTGCGCAGGTATGCGCGGGCCCGCTTCGCATTATTACGTATCCCCAAGCCGCGTGCCATCCGGTCTGCGCGCAACACGCTGGGCCGTCAGCGAAAACCGCTCCGTTATAATCGTTCGCGTCACCGCTCGCGCTCCTTGCTGTCTTGCGGGCCGTCCAGTTCTTTCAACGCCATGCCCAAACCATCCTCGAACGCCATCGACAAGCCGGCTACGCCTGACGTCCCCGAAAACGCCAAGCCGACCGGGACCGCCGCATTCTCGAAGTTCCTGGCCGTCCTGCAGTGCATTGCCGACGCACAGACACCTCCCGGCATTGCGCAACTCACCGCGCTGGCGGGTTATCCGCGGCCGACGGTGTACCGGATTGTCGGTGCGCTGATTGCCGAGGGGCTGGTCGTCGAGAGTCCGCACGGCGGCGCTTATTCGCTCGGGCCACGCCTGTTGTCGTTGGCAAGCCGTAGCTGGGAGCGCTCGGACTTGCGCGTTGCGGCGAGCGAACCGCTTCAGGTGTTGCGCGATGCAACCCAGGAAACCGTGCACCTCGCGGTGCGCAGCGGTTCTGAAATGGTCTACATAGAAAAGCTCGAAAGCCCTCAGGCCGTACGCATGGCTTCGCGAATCGGTACGCGCGTCACGCTCTATTCAAGCTCGGTGGGCAAGGCTTATCTGGCATCGCTCAAACGCGCCGAACGCGATGCCTTGCTGGCGCCGCTGCATTTCGAGCGCTTTACGTCCAATACCATCGTGGAGCGTTGCGCACTCGATGCCGAACTGGACGAAACGCATGCCCGCGGTTATTCAGAAGACCGCGAAGAAAACGAAGAGCAGATCTTCTGCTACGGAAGCGCAATCCTGGGCTCGAATGGCGAGCCGCTTGCATGTGTCAGCATCAGCATTCCGCTTTATAGAAAGAGCGGTTCACCACTCGACACCTACATTGCGCCGCTCAAGGACGCATGCCGTGCGATCGCCGAAGGCATGGGCCCGGGATCGCGCTAAGCTCAAGCGAAAAGAGCCGGGCTTGCCGTCCCGGCTCCATTCACACTTTCGTAGTTAGAACCGATGACGCAAGCCAATCGTTCCCGCGACCTGGCTATTGGTCGATGACGCGCTGAGCCCGTTGATATCCGCCGTCAGGCCCGAATCACCCGTACCGCTCACGTGCTGATACACGCCCTGCAAATAGACGTCCGTGCGCTTGGAGAGCGCATACGCCGTCTGCAGCGTCACCTGGTTGTATTTCGGGCTGACGCCATCGAGCTTTGCATCGGTGAATGTATAGGCGCCTGAGAGCGTCCACGCGGGCGACAGGTTGTAGCGACCGTTCACTTCGTAGTTGGTAAAGCGCGCGCTGCCGTCTGCCAGCGTCAAGCCGTTCGTCGTACCCGATGCCGATGCGCCGATGCCCGTCGCGCCGTCCAGATGCGTTTGCGAAAACACAAAGCCCACATTTGCGGCGCCGAACGCGTAGCTCACGCCTGCGCCGTAAGTGCGCTGACGCGCTGCTGCGAACGTGGCGTCACTCGTCACAGCGCCCGACGCGTTGAGCGTCGAGCCTGCGTTGTTCAATTGCATATAGCTTGCGGCAACATTGAACGGCCCGTAGTTATATGACGTGCCGAAGCTGTATGCGCGGTTATCGGAGAAGCCGTCCGCTGCGTTCGAGAAACCATAGAGGCCGCCGAACTTCAGGCCTCCGTAATTGACGCTTTGGTATTTGACCGAGTTGTTGATTCGGAACGAGTTGTCGAGGTTGTCGTTATCGAACGGATGCGCGGCCTGGGTGCCGCCGAATGACGTACCGGTCAATGCAAGCGGTCCAAGATAGTCGACCACTGAATCGTATTGACGTCCCAGCGTCACGGCGCCTGCCTGATCGCTCGACAAACCAACGTAGGCCTGGCGGCCGAACTCTGCGCCGTTCTGGCCGAACTTGCCGCTATCGATGCTGAAGCCGTTTTCCAGCACGAAGATGGCTTTCAATCCGCCACCCAGGTCTTCCGCGCCGCGCAGTCCCCAGCGGCTGCCGTTCACCTGGCCACTCGTTGCCTGGATGTTTTTGCTGCCGCCCTGGTTGTTGGTGTACGTGAGCCCTGCATCGATCAGGCCGTATAGCGTCACGCTGCTCTGTGCATTAGCTGCTCCGGCGAAGGTACCAAACACACCAAGAGCCATAAGGGATTTCTTCATTTCTGTTTCTCCGAAAAAACGATGCTTAGTCAGTTGCCAATCGATGTCGCCGTGCGTCGAATGGACGGAGGTCATTAAACCGCAGCGTTTGGCGCGCGCCGTTGGTCAGCGGCCACGCGGTTCGTTACCAAGCGTTGCTATCGGGAAAAATGGTTACGCGTGAGAGCGTGTCTGTTTGATGCGCCTTGATCGCGCAACAGAATGGCAAAGCGTTACCCATCAACGGTCCATTCGAGCTTCGTTGGCGCGTCGATATCGTTTTCGGTCGTCGGCGATTATTGAAGCCGTGTTGAACCGACACGGTGTGGAACACTTTGGAATATCTTGCACAGGAGGCGCGACGCATTGTTGCGGTCAACGCATCAGAACCGGTGCCTCAATCCCACCGCGGCCACGACCTGCTCGTTTTTCGTCGATGGAGATTGCCCGCTGACGTCGGCAGTCAGTCCCGAGGCATCGCTGCTTAGGTGCTGATAGGTAGCCTGAACGTACACATCGGTGCGCTTGGAGAGGGAGTAATCCGCCTGCACTGACACAGCCTGCCACGCCGGTTCATGTTCGCCCGTCGCGTTCGACATCACGCCTTTCGTATAGGTGTATGCGCCATTAAGCGCCACCGACGGCGTCACAAGATAGCTGGCATTGAACTCGAAGTTGTTGAAACTCGCGCCCTGCCCGTTCTGCTTGAGGCCAAGACTGTTCGCTCCGTTGATGGTTGCAAGGCCACCGAGCTGAGTGCGCGTCCAGACGAAGCCGACCCGGCCCGCGCCGAGCGCATAGTTGAGACCGGCGCCATAAGTACGCTGCAATGAAGCGATGAACGTACGGTCGGTCAGCGTGATCGCGCCATCGGTGTTGTTTACGCCCGGATTGTTCGCCTGCAGGTAACCCGCGGCGATCGTGAACGGCCCGGTTTCATACGATGCGCCGGCGCTGTAGAGGCGGTTGTCATCGAAGCCGCCTGCCTCGTTCGAGAATCCGTACAGCGCGCCGAACTTCAGGCCCGCATAGGGGACGCTGGTGAATTTCACGGCGTTATCGACACGAAACGAGTTGTTCAGATTGTCGTTGTCGTACGGATGCGGCGACAGGTTGTTGCCGCCTGGATGACGGCCGGTGAAGCTGAGCGGCGCGGCATAATCGACGACCGAATCGTACTGACGCCCGAGCGTCACCGTACCGAAGCGGAACCTTATTTCAGGGCACAGCCGGGAAAAACGCACGGCTCGGGACTGGGGCTGACCATCGCAAAAGCCATTGCGATGGCACACGGTGGAACACTCGTTTTACGCAACCGGCCGACGCGCTGACTGGGCGCCGTGTTGACCTTGCCGCGCGCTTGACGATGTTCTCGTTGGCAATTCACAGCAAGATTATTTATGCTGTCCGCAGTCGAACCACTGAACCACACAAGCGGGAGCAAACAATGAGCACAGGAACTGACGGCGTACACCACGCTGCGGCGGAAGGCTATGCAAGCCTGGCGAACACATACACACGCGGGCGGCCGGACTATCCGCCCGAGGTCGCGGTCTGGTTGCGCGACCAGCTTGGACTCGAAGCCGGCAAGACGGTGGTCGATCTGGGCGCGGGCACGGGCAAATTCACGCCGCGCCTGATCGAGACCGGTGCGCATGTCATCGCGGTCGAACCGGTCGCGGGCATGCTCGAAAAGCTGGCCGCAAGCTTCCCCCAGGTCGATGCTCGCCCGGGCACTGCCGATGCGATCCCGTTACCCGATGCATCCGTCGACGCCATCGTCTGCGCGCAGTCGTTTCACTGGTTCGCAACGCACACGGCGCTGGCCGAGATTCATCGTGTGTTGAAGTCGGGCGGCACACTCGGCTTGATCTGGAATCTGCGCGATGCGCGCGTTCCCTGGGTCGCAAGACTCGATGCGATTGTCAATCGCGTGGAAGGCGACACGCCGCGCTACTACACCGGCGCGTGGCGCGCGGCGTTTCCGTTCGAAGGACTCGGTCCCATCGATGAACATCATTTCAAGCAAGGCCATACCGGTTCGCTTGAGGACGTGATCATCAACCGTGTGCGCTCGACGAGTTTTATTGCCGCGTTAGGAGCGGATGAACGGACGGCGATCGATCGCGAGGTCAGTGCGTTGATTGCATCGGAACCCGAGCTTGCCGGCAAGGACGTTGTCACGGTTCCTTATGAAACGGCTGCATTTTCGGTGCAGAAACTCGGCTGATGCGAATGCTCAGTTCGCTACGAACCCACGCCCGCGACGCAGCCTGATGGGACCGTGATCGATCTCATCGGGCGAAAGCGTGGTCTCGCCCCGCGTGATGCGCACGACGCCCGCCTCGGCGAGCCGTGCAGCAACCTTGCGCACAGCAGGCATCAATGCGCGCCAGACGGTTTCATCGGAGGCGAGAGCACGCGCGACGTCCGAGGGGCAAATGGACGACTCCTCGCGGCGCTCGGATAGCAGCTTCATCATGCAGCGTTCGATGGTCGTATCGTCGATATTCATAAGCCGCCGGGTAAGTGATGGCCATACGCGCACGGCCGTTCTCTGTCACAGTATTGAACCGAAGCACAGTTCATACCGGCGACCACCAGTTCTCTATGACCATCAGCAATAATGACGCGCCGCCCGCACTCGAATGCCGCGGTTTGAGCAAGGCTTACGGCACCGGCAGGATCGTGCTGGCCAACTTGGATTTTTCGCTTGATCCCGGCGAGTTCGTGGCCGTCATGGGCGACTCGGGCGTGGGCAAATCGACATTGCTTAACCTGATCGCCGGCCTCGACGCGGCCGACAGCGGCGAAGTGCTGATCGACGGCACACCGATCTCCCAACTCGACGACGATGCCGCCACGCGCCTGCGCCGACAAAAACTCGGCTTCGTCTTCCAGGCGTTTCACGTACTGCCGCACCTCACGCTGGCGCAAAACGTCGCACTGCCGCTGCTCCTGAACAACACGCCGCCCAAGCGCGCGCTGGACGTGCTGGCCGCGGTCGGGCTCGGCGGCCGTGGCAACGATTTTCCGCGGCAACTTTCAGGCGGTGAACTGCAGCGTGTTGCGATAGCGCGGGCGCTCGTGCATCGTCCAAGCCTGATTCTCGCCGATGAACCCACCGGCAACCTCGACCCCGACACCGCGCACGAAGTCCTCGACTTGTTGCGCGCCGAAATCAAGTCGACCGGCGCGGCCGCGATCATGGTGACGCATTCAACGGCAGCGGCGGCCAGCGCCGACCGAATACTCATTCTGAGCGATGGCGGCCTGCACGGCGCAAAACAGGCGGAGCGCTTCGCGCGCACGGCCAATGAATGACCGCGCAGCGCCGCCCGTCGAGCGCATTGCGGGAAGCCGGCTGCTTGCGCGCTGGCTGCTGGGCGCCGAGTGGCGCAGCCACCCAGCACGCGCAATCGTGGCCATCGCGACCATTGCGCTTGGCGTGGCGCTCGGGTACGCGGTCCAGTTGATCAACAGCGCGGCGTTCAACGAGTTCTCGGCGGCAGCCAAAAGTCTCTCGGGCGAAGCGGATCTGCAAGTGCGCGGCGCCCAACCTACCTTCAATGAATCCTGGTACCCGCGTCTCGCCCGCGAACCCGGCGTGACGCTGGCGAGTCCGGTGCTCGATGTCGACGTAACGGTACCCGGCGAAACGGCTGCGCTGAAAGTGCTTGGCATCGACGTGTTCCGGGCAAGCCGCATCACACCCGAGCTGATCGGCGTGCCTTCGGCGCAGACCTTGCTCGACTCCCTTTCAGCCGATGCCATCTTCCTTTCGCCCTCGGCGCAAACGTGGCTCAAGGCGCCCACGGGCGCCGATGTCGCGCTGCGTAGCGGCACATCGACGGTTAAGTTTCGCGTGGCGGGCGGTATCGTCAGGACGCGGCCGGGGCAGCGCATCGCGGTCATGGATATCGCCGCCGCACAGTGGCGCTTTGGTCTGGAAGGAAAATTGTCGCGCGTCGATCTTCAGCTCGAACGCGGCGTGGATCGCGAAACCTTCAAACGGCAGCTTCAGGCGCAGCTTGGCAATCAGCTCGTCGTGGCCGAAACCCGTGACGATGAAAACCGTACCGATCGGCTTTCGCGTGCTTATCGGATCAACATGAATGTGCTTGCGCTGGTCGCGCTTTTCACCGGCGCGTTCCTGGTGTTTTCGACGCAGGCGCTGGCCGTGGTGCGCCGCCGGTCGCAATTCGCGATGCTGCGTGTATTGGGCGTGACACGCGCGCAATTACTGCGGCAGATCCTGATGGAAGGCGCGTTGCTCGGGGTGATCGGATCGCTGCTCGGGCTTGTGTTGGGGTACGCGTTATCGGATGTTGCACTGCGGTTTTTTGGCAGTGATCTGGGTGGCGGCTATTTCCCGGGTGTGCAGCCGCATGTCGGTTTCGAACCGGTTGCGACGACCATTTTCCTGGCGTTGGGCATTGCAGTATCGGTTCTGGGCAGCCGGCCGTGCCCGCGCTGCTTCGAGCGCCGGCACGCGGCTGCCCAGGACCGAAGGTCCGAAGG
>NZ_JBSIPA010000219.1:0-10424 GCF_053574605.1 Caballeronia sp. M23-90
CTTGCAAACCTTGAGCAATCGACCATGACAGCTCCCCTCTCGATCTTCGTCACCGGCACCGATACCGAGATCGGCAAGACGCTCGTTTCAGCGGCGCTGCTGCACGGATTTGCATCGCTCGGACTGCTCGCCGCCGCGCTCGATGAACACCGCATGTGGGTTCCCGCGATCCGGCCGCCGACGGTTCCAGTGGGTACATCGCGACTGCGCATTTCGTTGTCGGCGGCGCACAGTCACGAAGACCTCGCAAAGCTCGACCATGCCTTGCAAACCTTGAGCAATCGACCATGACAGCTCCCCTCTCGATCTTCGTCACCGGCACCGATACCGAGATCGGCAAGACGCTCGTTTCAGCGGCGCTGCTGCACGGATTTGCATCGCTCGGACTGCGCGCCGCCGCGATGAAACCCATCGCCGCCGGCGCGTTCGAACGCAATGGCGAATGGCACAACGAAGACGCGGATCAACTCGACGCCGCCGCGAACGTCACGCTGCCGCCATCCATACGCACGCCGTTCTTGCTGAAGGACGCCGCCGCGCCGCACATTGCAGCGGCGCGCGAAAACGTGTCGCTGGACATCGCGCGCATTGTGGAAGCGCATCAGGCGGCCATCAAGCAGGCGGACGTGGTCGTGGTGGAAGGCGTGGGTGGATTTCGCGTGCCGCTCACCGACGTTCACGATACCGCCGACCTGGCGTTCGCATTGCATTTGCCGGTCGTGCTCGTGGTCGGCATGCGCCTTGGTTGCATCAGCCATGCGTTGCTGAGCGCCGAGGCCATTGCCGCACGCGGGTTGCATCTCGTCGGCTGGGTCGCGAACCAGATCGATCCGAACATGCTGTTTCCGGCTGAGAACATTGAAGCAATCCGGTTGCGGCTCGACAGCCAGTACAACGCGCCGCTGCTCGGCGTCATTCCCCGCCTCGCGCCGCCTGATGCGCTGACGGCGACGAAATATATCGATACATCCCTGCTGCTGGACACTTTGCGTTCGGCAGATGCAGGCCAGTAATTCATCGTTATCTGCAAAACGAAAAGGATCATCACATGTCGCACTTGCAAACTGCTGAAACTTCCGCTCAGACGTCCGCACCGCAAACGCTGGCCCGCTGGCGCGTCGCCGATATCGTCGCGCTCTACGACCTGCCCTTCAACGACTTGCTGTTTCGCGCGCAGACGGTTCACCGTGAACATTTCGATGCCAACACGGTTCAGCTCTCCACGCTGCTTTCCATCAAGACCGGCGGGTGCCCGGAAGATTGCGCGTATTGCCCGCAATCGTCGCATCACGACACCGGCCTGAAAGCCGAAAAACTGATGCCCGTCGATGAAGTCCTGAAGGCCGCCGAAATTGCGAAGGCGAACGGCGCGACCCGTTTCTGCATGGGCGCGGCGTGGCGCAATCCGAAGGATCAGCATCTTGAGCCGATCGCCGACATGATTCGCGGCGTGAAGGCGATGGGTCTCGAAACCTGCGTGACGCTCGGCATGCTGGAAGCGCATCAGGCGACCCGTCTGCGCGATGCCGGCCTCGATTATTACAACCATAACCTCGATACTTCGCCCGAGTTCTACGGCCAGATCATCTCGACGCGCACGTATCAGGATCGTCTGGACACGCTCGAACATGTCCGCGATGCCGGCATCAACGTGTGTTGCGGCGGTATCGTGGGGATGGGTGAATCGCGGCGTGAACGCGCCGGGTTGATCACGCAACTGGCGAACATGGAGCCGTATCCTGAATCAGTGCCCATCAACAATCTGGTGCAGGTCGAAGGCACGCCGCTAACGGGCACGGCGCCGCTCGATCCGTTCGAATTCGTGCGCACGATCGCGGTTGCGCGCATCACGATGCCGAAGGCAATGGTGCGGTTGTCGGCGGGACGCGAGCAGATGAATGAAGCGCTGCAGGCGCTGTGCTTCGTGGCCGGGGCGAATTCGATTTTCTACGGCGACCAGTTGCTGACGACAAGCAACCCGCAAGCTGAAGCCGACCGGAAGTTGCTGGAACGCTTGGGAATGCGCGCCGAGGCTTCGCAGCAGATGGAAACGGCGGACGCGTGCGATGTGAAATGCGGGCATGCGCAGGTGCAGTAAGCCTGACTCTCACCGCTAAGTAAAAAGGGCGTTCCAACTCAGGTTGGAACGCCCTTTTCGCATCAGCTTCAATTCTTGTCCACAATCACCTGATCGAACGTCCCGCCATCGGCGAAATGGGTTTGCTGGGCTTTCTGCCAGTTGCCAAAAACCTGTTCCACCGTGAACGTCTTGATCGGCTTGAATTCGCTTGCGTGCTTTGCCAGCACCTCGGCATTACGCGGCCGCAAATGATGTTGCGCGATGATTTCCTGCGCCGCCGGCGTCCACAAATACTGCAGGTACGCCTGCGCCTGTTTGCGCGTGCCGCGTTTGTCCACGACCTTGTCGACCACCGCGACCGGCGGTTCGGCCAGCAAGCTCACCGACGGATACACCGCGCTGAAATCCTTCCCGCTCGCGCCGGTGCCCGCGCCGGTATCCATCAGCGCAACTTCGTTTTCGAACGTCACCAGCACATCGCCGATACCCCGTTGCGTGAACGTCGTCGTCGCACCGCGACCGCCTGTATCGAGCACCGGCACGTTCTTGAAGATGGCTTTTTCGAAGGCTTGCGCTTGTTGATCGGTGGCGCCCTGCTGCTTCTTGTAGCCCCACGCCGCCAGATACGCATACCGCCCATTGCCCGAGGTCTTCGGATTGGCGATCACGACCTGCACGCCCGGGCGCGCCAGATCGCTCCAGTCCTTGATGTTCTTCGGGTTGCCGGCGCGCACGAGAAACACCATCGTCGTGGTGTAGGGCACCGCGTTGTTCGGGAAATGCGTGCGCCAGTTGGCCGGCACCAGGCCGCCACGTTCGACCAGCAAGTCGATATCGTTAGGCTGGTTCATCGTGACGACGTCGGCCTGCAGGCCCTGCATCACCGACAAAGCCTGTGCACTCGACGCCCCATGCGACTGGCGCACGGACAGCGTTTCGCCGTTCTTCTGCTTATAGTCGGCAATGAACGCTGTATCGATGTCCTTGTACAACTCGCGCGTCACGTCGTAAGAAACGTTCAGCAACGACGTGTCCGCATGCGCGAACGTGCTCAGACCCAACGCCGCGAATGCAGCCCAGTGCTTCAAACCCGCCATGTATCCCCCGATTGTTCGAATAGTAAAAACCGCCGCCAGCGGCGATTCTATCGAAAACGTTCGAAGGTTCGGGCCGCAAACGGTCGAATGCGTCATCCATACGCCGGTTGTTCGAAGCGCTCGAATACATCGCGCGCCACTGCTTTCTTCTCGCCGAAATGCGACGGCGCGGCGCAATGGATCAGCGTATCGACAAAATACTTCGCGCGCGGCCACGGACCGAAGCCCGCGGCCGTGTTGATATGGCCGGCGTCGCCGAGATTCACCAGCGCGCTGCCGAACTGGCTGGCAAGACGCAGGGCATCGTCGAAGGGCATCCATGGGTCCGTCTGGCTCGCGATCAGCACCGACGGCACGTTCAGCTTGCGCGCCTCGAACGTGCCCGCGAAACGAAACTTGTCTGGGCTTGCCGGCGCGACGAACAGCACGCCTGCGACGGCATCGCCCGTCAACCCTTCGGCGATCGCATGCGCCGCCGCGAGGCAGCCGAAACTGTGCGCCGCAAGAATGACGCGGCCGCGAACGCTCGATACAGTGTCCGCGACGGCTTGCGCCCAAGTATCGAGTTGTGGCGCGTCCCAGTCGTCCTGCATGACGCGGCGCGATTTCGGCAATTGCCGCTCGAGCCACGTTTGCCAATGCGCGCCTTCGCTGCCGTGCAGACCCGGCACGGTGACGAGTCGCGGCGGCCAGGCGGATGTGTTGTTTGAACTCATGTGAACCTCGCTGCGGCCAAAGCCGGCATGGTGAGGACCAATTCTGCTGCGAGGCGGCGTTGGCGAGAACCAACTTATCGTCATTTGGTTATCGGGAGTTGTCGACGAATTGAAGCCGCAGCGGGTCATGAGGAACCTGAAACGAATGCCCGTATCTGAGTGGATCATCACATTCGCTCGGTCACAGGCCCGTCCAAACGCCATGTCTCCAGCCCACAAAGCCAAATCGCGGCTGATCCAGCGATTCGGTTAGGCCCTGACCAACTGATCAGCCATACCCCTTAAATTGTCGACTATCACGGGTATTATTCTGCTTCAGTCGTACATTGATAGCTGCGCGCTGCTCCGCTTGGAACCAGGCGGAACATGCCAAGCCGAGGAGTAGGCAGCATGCAAAACCCTTCTTCAAAACCACCCCCTCGCCGCGGCAAGGTCACCACTCCGGGCCCGGAGATTGACGCCGAAAGTTATTCCGTCTTTGTCGGCGATCTGAAGCGGAAGATCAGTGAGGCGCGTCACCGCGCCAATCTGGCTGTTAATCGCGAACTGATCCTGCTTTATTGGGGCATCGGGCGCGATATCTTGGCTCGACAGCAGCGCGAAGGATGGGGCGCCAAAATCATCGACCGCTTAGCAAATGATCTTCGCCGGATCTTTCCCGAGATGACGGGGCTGTCGGCCCGAAATCTGAAATATATGCGGGCGTTCGCTGCAGCCTGGACCGACGCCGAATTTGTGCAACAGGTCGTTGCACAATTGCCGTGGGGGCACAACATAAGCCTTCTCGATACCGTCAAGGCGACCGAGAAGCGCGCATGGTACGCCGAGCAAGCCATTGAACATGGCTGGAGTCGTTCCGTTCTCGTCCACCAGATCGAAGGCGACCTGTTCGGCCGTCAAGGCAACGCGCTGACAAACTTTTCGCGAACCTTACCCGCCGAACAGTCCGAGCTTGCTCAGCAGCTCCTCAAAGACCCCTATACCTTTGACTTCCTGGCTCTTGGGCCGAACATACTTGAGCGCGACCTCGAACGCGGTTTGATCAATAATTTGCGCTCGCTTATCCTGGAACTTGGCAAAGGCTTCGCGTTCGTCGGCAGCCAGTACCATCTTGAAGTCGGTGGCCAAGACTATTATTTGGATTTGCTGTTCTACCATCTACGGTTGCGCTGCTTTGTTGTAGTCGAGTTAAAGATCGAGGAGTTCAAGCCTGAATTCGCCGGTAAGATGAACTTCTATCTTTCCGCAGTTGATGACCAACTCAGGTACAAGGACGATCAGCCGACCATCGGCATTATTCTCTGCAAAGGCCGTAACGAGATAATCGTCGAATACGCCTTGCGCGATTCCAGTAAGCCCATGGGGGTCGCTCAGTATCGCCTTTCACCAGCGTTGCCTGCGCAGTATCAGACGTCGTTACCGACCGTCGAGGAGCTCGCACCCGAATTTTCGCTCATATCCGTTGTCAAGTTGCGTATTCAAATCGAGCGAGCATTGCAGGACATTATGTTTGAGCACGGCTTTCTCCCGACAAAGCCAATCGGAATCGATAATATGCTGCGGGCTCTCCGCGCCCGTGGTCTGGCACCGGCAAGTACAGAACGGTTACTCGACTCCCTTCGAGTCATGAACGACGCTGCGCACGGCATGGATGTAGACCCCGAAAGCTCCCGAAGCGCTCTGGAAATTGGTGCTTCGTTTTTGGCAGAGCTCAATCGGCCGTTATAAGACACCTTGGACTACCGGCTACGGTTACTCATCGGCCGTCCCCTGAAGCTCGAGCGCCTAGTCTGCTCGCTTCTTTCAATGTCGGTTTCACTGAGACCAACGCCGCTTGCGGGTCGTCTGGCAACAATTCATATTGATAGCCTCAGCCTCGAAATTCACGAGAAGTTTTCTCTAATCCTCACGTTTCGTGGCCACACCATTTCACCCGCCTGCCAGTAGTTTCCCTTCGCTTGGCAATTCCATGTGCAAACGGCCCTTTTTTACCGGAGGGCGGTTTTATCGGCGAAACCGTAAAATGCATGAATCCACTTGCGCAACCGCCTCAACACTCCAGCGAACACGACCCTTCGATGAAGATCATTCTCTACGAGCACAAAGCCGAGGCCCAGGACTGGCTCGATGACCTGTCCCGCGCGCTTCCAGAAGCGGATATCCGACTGTGGCAACCCGGCGATAACGCCCCCGCCGATTACGCCGTCGTCTGGCGCGCGCCGCGTGAATTGTTCGCGAACCGCCCGGATCTGCAGGCGGTGTTCAATCTCGGCGCGGGCGTGGATGCAATCCTCGATATCGAACGCAAGGAACCGGGCACGCTGCCGCCCAATGCGCTGCTCGTGCGCCTGGAAGACAGCGGCATGGCGCAGCAAATGGAGGAATACGCGATCTACACGGTGCTGCGCTATCTGCGCCGGATGGACGAATACGAGGCGATCCAGCGTGAGCATCGATGGGAAAAGCTCGAGCCGCATCCGCGCAAGACATTCACGGTCGGCGTGCTGGGAATGGGGGTGCTCGGCGCACGCGTGGCTCGAACGCTGACCACGCTCGGCGTCCCCGTTCGCGGTTTCAGCCGCACGAAACGCGAGATTGAAGGCGTGCAGACTTTCGCGGGCGCGGAACAATTCGATGCGTTCCTCGATGGCGCGAAGATGCTCATCAACCTGTTGCCGCACACGCCGGACACCGAAGGCATCCTGAACGCCCGCGCGTTCGAGCGGCTTGCGGCGGGGGCGTATATCGTGAACCTGGCGCGCGGCGCGCACGTCGTGGATGACGATCTGCTGCGCGCCATGAAGACCGGCCAGGTCGCGGCGGCGGCGCTCGATGTCTTTCATCAGGAGCCCTTGCCCGATAATCATCCGTTCTGGACCACGCCACGCATCGAAATCACGCCACATGTCGCGGCCATTACGTTGCGCGATGAAAGCATCGAACAGATTGCGCTGAAGATCCGGGCGCTTGCGCGCGGTGAACCCATATCCGGCATAGTCGACGTAAAACGCGGCTACTGATGCCGCCCAACAAAGGAGACAGGCATGCTTCCGCCTAAAGTGAAAATCGTCGAGGTCGCACCACGCGACGGCCTGCAGAACGAGAAGGATTTCGTCGCGACCGGGCTCAAGATCGACTTGATCAACCGGCTCGCGAAAGCTGGCTTGCAGAACGTGGAGTCGGCGTCGTTTGTATCGCCGAAATGGGTGCCGCAAATGGCCGATGGCGCCGCAGTCATGGCCGGAATCGAACGGCGTCCGGGCACGATCTATTCGGCGCTCACGCCGAACCTACGGGGCTTCGAAGCAGCGTTCGAAGCGAAGGTCGACGAGATCGTGATCTTCGGCGCGGCGAGCGAAGCGTTCTCGCAGAAGAACATCAATTGCAGCATCGCGGAAAGCATCGAGCGGTTCGAGCCGGTGGCGAAGGCTGCGAAAGAAGCGGGATTACGCGTGCGCGGCAGCATTTCCTGCGCGCTCGGCTGCCCTTATCAAGGCGACGTGCCGGTCGCGTCCGTGGTCGATGTCGTCGAGCGCATGAAGGCGCTGGGCTGCGATGAAATCGATATTGCCGACACCATCGGCGTCGGCACGGCGGGGCGCACGCGCGAGGTGATGGCGGCGGTATCGAAGGTATTCCCGCGTGAACGGCTGTCCGGCCATTTTCACGATACCTACGGCCAGGCCGTCGCGAATGTCTACGCGTCGCTGCAGGAGGGCATCGAGATATTCCATGCATCGGTGGCGGGGCTCGGCGGCTGTCCGTATGCCAAGGGTGCGACCGGCAACGTGGCGACCGAAGACGTGATCTTCCTGCTGAATGGACTCGGCATTGAAACCGGGGTGGATCTGGATCAGCTCGTGGAAATCGGCGACTTCATTTCGCAGGCCATCGGCAAACCGAGCGCATCGCGCGTGGGACGCGCATTGCTCGCGAAGAAACGCGACGGCGTGACGCCTTGCGTCTGAAAACAGGCTCATTCAGGAAACGGACCCAATGAACGAAACACTCGACGCCCTGCCCGAATCCGCCCGGCGCGTAGCCCGTTTGCTCAGCGAACGCGGCCACGCAAAACCTGTCGTGATGCTCGCGGAAACCGGCAAGACATCGGCGGAAGCTGCGGCCGGACTGGGCTGCTCGGTCGCGCAGATCGCCAAATCGATCCTGTTTCGCCGCAAGGAGGACGACGCGCCGGTGCTCGTGATTGCGAGCGGCGCAAATCGCGTCGATGAAAAGAAAGTCGCTGCGCGCGTGGGCGAGCTCGGCCGCGCTGATGCCAGGTTCGTCCGCGAAAAAACGGGTTACGCGATCGGCGGCGTCGGCCCGATAGGTCACGTCACGCCGCCGGTCACGTTGATCGATGAAGACCTCCTCGCGCTCGACAGCCTCTGGGCTGCCGCCGGTCATCCGCACGCGGTGTTCAACCTGACGCCACAGGAATTGATCGCGCTCACTGACGCGCCCGTCGTGGATGTCGCGTTGCGCGAGACGGCGTGATGACTGAAGCCGTGGCGTCGCCGTGTATCGATGTATGCAGGATGAATCCACGCACGGAACTTTGCGACGGCTGCTTTCGCACGATCGATGAAATCGCGGGCTGGTCGTCATTCGATGACACGCAAAAGCGCACGGTGCTGGATCTTGCGTCAAAGCGTCCTCGTGTTGTTCGCGTCGGCGAGCGGATGGAGGCCACGCTCGAACTGCCGCCTGATTCCATCAAGTCGTTCGCGACCCTTGTCAACGACCAGAACCCGCTGCATCACGACGATGCCTACGCCGAAGCCAGCCGGTTCGGGTCTCTGATTGCATCGGGTACGCAGCCCACCGCGCATTTGATGGCGGTGCTCGCGACACATTTTTCGGCTTACGCGCAACCGCTCGGACTCGAATTCGGCATCAAGCTCGTGCGCGCGGTCAAGGTGAACGACGTGCTCGCCATGCGCTGGCTGGTCACCGATGCCCACTGGAAAGCCAGCCTCGACGGCGACCTGGTCAAGCTCGACGGCGAGGTGCTGAATCAGCTTGACGAGACAGTCGTCACGGCGACAGCGACGATCGTGGTGATGCCTCGGAAGGCCCAGGCATGATCCAGTTTCCTGCTTCGATGCGCGTCTTCGAGCGCGGCTGGCTGTCGTCGAACAACGTGCTTTTCATCGACGATAAAAACACCGCCTTGATCGATTCCGGCTACTCGTCGCACGCGGCGCAGACGCTCGCGCTCGTGCGCAATGCGCTCGGCGCCGGGCGTTCGCTCGATCTGATCTTGAACACGCATCTGCACTCCGACCATTGCGGCGGCAACGCGTTGTTGCAGGCGAACTTCGCGTGCAAAACCTTGATTCCGCAAACCGAAGCGCAAGCCGTACACGACTGGGACGAAGACAAACTCACGTTTCGCGCAACCGAGCAAACCTGCGAGCGCTTCAGTTTTACCGGCACGATTGCGCCGGGTGCGGTCTTGAATCTTGGTGGTATCGACTGGTCCGTGCTCGGCGCGCCCGGCCACGATCCGCATTCGCTGATGCTGTATTCATCGGTGGAACGCTTGCTGATCAGCGCCGACGCGCTGTGGGAAACCGGCTTCGGCGTGATCTTCCCGGAGCTGGAAGGCGAAAGCGGATTCGCGGAACAGCGCGCGGTGCTCGACCTGATCGCCACGCTCGATGTACGCGCGGTGATTCCCGGCCACGGCGCGCCCTTCACCGATGTTTCGAAGGCGCTGGATGTGGCGTCATCGCGTATCGATTATTTGCGTGCCGATCCCGAGCGCAACGCGAAGAACGCGCTGAAGGTGTTGATCGTGTTCAAGCTGATGGAGTTGCGCTCCATGCAGGTCAGCGAACTGATCCTGATGGCCGATACCGCCCGCGCCATGCGCGCCGCCGCAGCCATGCTCTCCGGCAACCACGCGCAACTGATACGCAAGTATCTCGGCGAGCTTCAGACGAGCGGCGTGCTGAAGGTGGATGGCGAGACGGTGACGGTTGTCTGAAGCGCCGAGGCAAAAAGAAAGCCGCTTGTCTGCTGTCGATGGGTTATCGATAAACAGGTCCAAGCGGCGGAATTTGTTGACGTGATCAGCGCCTGATGCATCCTAACGCGCCTGTTTTTGAGATGCATCGGTGCTTTCCCTACAGACCGATAACACTTACCTGAACACTCGATGACGCCAGGTGCCGCATCATGCGGCGCGCTCGGTTGCCTCGAAAAAGGCGAGGATTTCCTTGAGCAATTCGTCGGGCACTTCCTCCGGAATGTAATGGCCCGACGGCACCGCACGGCCGCTGACATCGCGCGCCACGCGCCGCCATTCGTCGAGCGGCTCGAAACATTGTTCGATCACGCCCTCCTTGCCCCACAACACCCGCAACGGGCACGCGAGTCTGTTGCCGCACTCCAGATCCGCCCGATCATGCTCGAGATCGATACTCGCCGATGCCCGATAGTCCTCGCACATCGCGTGCACCGCGCCGGGCTGATGCAACGCATCGCGATACGCCTGCAACGCATGCGGCGCGAACGGCGCGAGGA
>NZ_JBSIPA010000021.1:0-32971 GCF_053574605.1 Caballeronia sp. M23-90
GAAGAGTTCGCTTGCGCACTACAAGAAACGTTAAAACAATGCGTGGAGGAAACTTGCAATGCGATCGATCCTTTTTTGGTTTGCGCAACGCAAATTGCCGGAGATCCCCACATTGCACACATTGATTTTAACCGTGCGAACCAAGCGCGGCGAGTGTTTCTGCATTGATCAGATGCTTCGTTCCTGCGCCGCCGGGCGTGGCGAGCACGAGGTAATCGGCCCATTCGGCCAGCGCGAGCACGGAATCAAAGTACGTATAGGCCACGTCCGGATTCGGCCGACGGTTGTGATAACCGATTTCGATATCGAACCCGAGCGCGCGTCTCGCAACCTTCTTGCCGATGTTGCCCAGCCCGACCACGCCCAGTTTCTTGCCCGAAAAGTTTGGCTGGAACGGCAGGTCGTCGCGCCATACGCCGTCGCGGCATGCGCGATCGAGCGCGGGAATCTGCCGGACCGCACCGAGCAGCAGCGCGAAGGCGTGATCGGCGACGCAATCGTCGTTTGTCCCCGCGCCGTTCACCACCACGATGCCGCGCGCCTTCGCGGCGTCCCGGTCGACATTCTCGTAACCCGCCCCCAGCGCGCCGATCAGTTCGAGCTTCGGCAATCGCGCGATAGACGATGCATCGATGCCGACAGTGCCGTTCGTCAACACGAGGCGGATTTCATCGGCGTGACGGGTCAGGGCGTCGTCCAGTGCGGATGGGTCGAGGGCCGTGATGACATTGAAAGCCTCCGAGACCGTGGCTTGGCTCTCAGGCTGGAGATGAATCAATACGAGAACGGTGGGGAGCATATTTGTAAATATGTATGGTCAAGACATGAGTTTCGCATTTTGTGACATTTTGGTCATGGCGAAAAAATGCTTCGCACCAATAGGCAATTGATGGAAATCCCTACGCCGATGTTTTTAGGAAAACTCGTGTATGCGACGGGCCACTCACGTCCGACAATCCGCTCCCGATCACGACAAACACTTCGATGAAGTCCAAATGCTTCTCGAGAAGTTCAGGCTGCGCAATTGAAGCAGTAACGGAAATATCCCGCAGTGAAGTTGCTCGATGCGGCGCTGCGTAAGGTGAGCGTCGCAAAACTCAAACGCCTCCTGGGAGTTCCTTCCATGCGGGCTACCGTCCGCTTTTTACCATCCAGAGAACCATGAGAACCGTTGCCGACATTCGTCGAAGCGCCGCCGCGCTGGAGCTGCAAGACGTGCTCGCGCGGCTGCTCGATGTCACGTTGATTGTGCTGGGCGCGACTGCTGCGTCGTTGTACGGTTTCGGCGAAGCGCAGCAGATCGCTGTGAACTGGACTTTCGTGGCGTTTGCTGTCGCCTGCGCATTGTTGTTGTTCCCTGTCTTCGGCGTGTACCGGTCCTGGCGCGGCCGCTCGAAACTCAGGCTTGCCGGACAGATTTCGATCGCATGGATTGTCGTGCAGGCTTGCGCTGTCGCGCTGATGTTCGGTTTGCATGAAATCGCAATGGTGTCGCGCCTGTGGTCCGCAGTCTGGACCATCGTCACGCTCGCGGCGCTGGTCATGTCGCGTTTTATCGTCCATACGATCCGGTCGCGGATGCGCGCGGCCGGCTACGACCTGCGAACGGTCGGCGTGATTGGCATGGGCGCGCACGGCGAAAAGGTCGTGGCCAGGATCGGGGCATCGCCCACGTCGGGCTTCCGTGCAGTCGTCAATTTCGTTCTGCAGCCGACAGTGGAACTCGCCGCACCAGGTGTGGCGAGTTGCTCGACCATCGGCGACTTCGCCTCGTACGTACGCGAAAACAATGTGCGCGAGGTCTGGGTCGCGCTTCCCATGTCCGAAGAGAAGATGCTGCGGGAGATCCTGGGTGAGTTCAGCGGTGATCTCGTGAATATCCGCTTTATCCCGGACGTTCAGAATCTCGCAATGTTCGACGGTGAAATGGTGGAGCTGATGGGCGCGCCGGCCATCAATCTCGTCGCGTCGCCGTTGTCGGGCACCGCTCTGTTGCAGAAGGCGATCTTTGACCGGCTATTTGCGATCTTCGCGCTCGTTGCCATTTCGCCTCTGATGGTCCTGATTGCTATTGCAATAAAGGTTTCGTCGAAAGGGCCGGTGTTTTTCAGGCAAACGCGAAAGGGCGCCAATGGCCAGACATTCCGGATCTTCAAGTTTCGAACAATGCGCGAGCATGCGGAAACGGCAGGCGTTGTGCAGCAAGCTACCCGCAACGACCCCCGCATCACTCCGGTGGGCAGCTTCTTGCGCCGCACGAGTCTGGACGAACTGCCGCAGTTTCTGAATGTCCTGCGCGGTGAAATGTCTGTTGTCGGGCCGCGGCCGCACGCAACGGCGCACGACGACCTGTATCAGAAGATAGTCGACGGCTACATTCACCGGTACCGCATCAAGCCTGGAATTACTGGCTGGGCGCAAGTGAACGGCTTTCGCGGAGAAACGGATCGAATCGAAAAAATGCAAGGTCGTGTCGAATACGATCTGTACTACTTGAGAAACTGGTCGATGAAGCTGGATATCCGGATTGTCATCGCAACAGTTATGAAGGGTCTGGTGCACAGGAACGCTTATTAACGCGTCTTCCCTGCATCGGACTTCCCACGAATCAACACGACTGACGAATCAACAGACAGGCAGCATGAACACGAATGGAATCCGGACGGCATATCCGACCGTACATGGCGTTGAACGGAGCGATCACAGCTCGACCGGTCTTGCCGGTGCGCCGGTTGGAACGCCGGCATCCGCGCATCCGCATCTGAAAGCTCCCTTGGCGCTTTCAATGGCCGCAATGACCTTGCTTCTCTCAGCATGCGCGGTCGCACCGGGCATGCGCATGGACAGTTCGCCCTCGATCCCTCTATATAGCGGTCCTGAACAGGCTGCGTCCGAGTGGACGGTTGCCTCCGCTGGAGAGGGTACCGAGACGGGGCGTGTCTCATCAGTACAGACCATCGCGTCGGCCGACACCGCCAGTTTGCCGACATCGGCAAATAGCGCCGAGCTTGCCGTGCCTATCAGCGACATCAATGTGGCATTGATTCAGGCGCTGCGGGTGGAAGAGGCCAAACGAAACGCGAGAGATCAACCGCGCTTGTTTTCCACCGCCGAGCCTTACACCCTCGGCACCGGCGACGTATTGCTGATCACGGTCTGGGACCATCCGGAACTTACCGCGGCGCTCGGTGCAAATACGCAGACACAGGTGCGGCCATCCGATGCACCGGCAGGTTTTGTCGTCGATCAAGCTGGGAACATCGCGTTTCCCTACGCCGGCAGGATCAACGTGACGGGGCTTCGAACCGATCAGGTGCAAGCGCAACTCGAGCGCCGTCTCGCGAGGGTTTATCGCGAGCCGCAGATCACGGTGCGCATTGCATCCTTCCGCGCGAAGAAGGTTTATATCGACGGTGAAGTCCACGCGCCGGGTGTCCAGCCAATCAATGACGTGCCCATGACGCTCTATGAAGCGATTTCGCGTGCGGGCGGATTTACGTCGGCAGCGGACCAGGGACGCATGGTGTTGCTGCGTGACGGAGTGTCGTACCCAATCAATCTGCAGCAGATGATCGACAGCCAGGCGAATCCGTCGAAGATCATGTTGAAGGACGGCGACCTGTTGCGCGTGGTATCGCGCGACGAGAACGGCGTGTTCGTGATGGGTGAGATCAACAAGCCGATGACCGCAGTGCCTTTGCGTACCGGAAAGCTGACGCTGAGCGACGCCCTCTCCCAAGCCGGCAGCGTGAACGCAAACACCGCCGACGCGACCCAGATGTACGTGATTCGTGGCGGGGACGGAAGTCAGCCGCGCGTGTTTCATCTGGACGGTCACTCACCCGTTTCGATGGTGCTCGCCAGTCAGTTCGATTTGCAGCCGAAGGACGTCGTGTACGTGGACAGCACCGGCCTTGCGCGCTTTAGCCGCGTTCTCAGCCAGTTGTTGCCGGCGATCAACGCCGGTCTGACCGCAGCGATCGTCACGCGGTGAACTTCGACGTTCTCATGGTCTGCGAAGGAAATATTTGTCGCAGCCCCATCGCCGCAGCACTGCTCGCACGCGAGTTGCCGCACCTTGACGTGCAATCCGCCGGCACGCACGCGCATGTCGGGGAGAGCGCGAACCCGGTCGCGATGCAACTCGCGGACGAGCGCGGACTGGATATCCGCACCCATGTTGCGAGGCTTATAACGTCGGCGCATGTGCGCGATGCACAACTCGTTCTGACAATGACACGCGCCCAGCGCGGATTGATCGAAATGAATTATCCGCATGCGAAGGGGAAAGTGTTTCGGCTCGGTGAATACGACGCAGTCGACATTGTCGACCCCTACATGCGCAGCCCCTTTATTTTTGAGTTGGCGATGTCACAAATCGAGCAAGGCGTTTCGCGCTGGCTCGAACCCATCGCGCGGCTATCTCACTGAGTTATGAGTTTCAACACTACCAACCCAACCGCCCCCTCAACCGCAGATGACGAAATAGATCTGTCCGAGATCGCTGCCGTTCTCTGGGAGAGCAAGCTTCTCATTTCGGTTATTGCTGCAGGCACGCTCGCGTTAGGCATTGCGTACGCGGTCCTTTCCACGCCTGTGTTTCGTGCAGACGCCATGGTTCAGGTCGACGACAACTCCGGCGTCGTCAATGACAAGCTTGGCGATCTGGCCGAACTGTTCGGCGGGAAGGCGACCGCGGACGCCGAGATCGAATTGATCCGGTCGCGCGAACTGGTCGATGACACCGTCCGTCGTCTTCATCTCGACATCACCGCAAAGCCCCGATATTTTCCGCTCGTCGGCGGGTGGATCGCGCGTGCTGCGGACCCCGATCGGCTCGCCGACCCTGTCTGGGGTCTGGGCGGTTACGCTTGGGGCGGCGAGAAGCTGGACGTCACCCAGTTCGACGTCCCTCCCTCACTCTACGATAAAAAATTCACGCTGATTGCCGGGTCCAACGGTAGCTTCGAACTCAGGGATCCCGACGGCAACGCCGTCATCAAAGGACATCTTGGACAACTGTCGACGGGCACGACGTCGAAGGGCGCAGTCAGCCTGACAGTCAATGCCCTTGTTGCGCGACCCGGCACCGCATTCAAGCTCGCCCGGGCATCGACCCAGCTTGTTACCGAGGAACTGCAAAAGAAGCTGGATATCAGCGAGAAGGTCAAGCAGTCGGGAATCGTGGCGGTCCGGCTGGACGGAACCGACAGTGTGCGGACTGCCGCCACCGTGAATACGATCGTTCGTGGTATGTTCAACGCAACGTGGGCCTCAAGTCCGGCCAGGCGCAGCAGATGCTCGGATTCCTCGGCGATCAATTGCCGGATTTGAAGTCCGGACTCGACAGCGCCGAACAACGCTACAACTCGTTTCGCAACAAAAACGGTACTGTCGACCTCGAGGCGGAGAGCCGTCTTCTGCTTCAATCCATTGTAGACGGCAAGTCGAAGATCATCGCGCTACAGCAGCAGCGCGCCGACCTGATGCAGCGCTTCACGGCGAACCATCCGTCGGTTGCATCAATCGATGCCCAGCTCGCTGACCTGCAACGGGAACAGAGTCAACTCAACGCCAGGGTCGCCACGGTGCCGAATACGCAACAGGCCGCCGGACGCCTGTTGCGCGATGTCGATGTCAACACCGGGCTCTACATGAACCTGATGACCAGCGAGCAGCAGCTTCGTGTGCTGAAGGCGGGGCAACAGGGCAATGTTCGCGTGGTCGACTACGCGGTTGTCGCAGAACAGCCAGTCAAGCCGAAGAAGCTCATTGTCGTCGGCGCGGCCGGCTTACTGGGCTTGCTTCTGGGCGTAGGAGTCGCGCTCCTCCGACGCGTGCTCAATCGCGGTCTGGAGGACACGCTCGAGGTCGAAGAGGTGGCAGGTACGCCCGTCTACGCGGTTATCTTGCGCAGTGCTCGTCAGTTAGTCTTACAGCGGTTCATACGACGCGGCGACCGAGGTCCGCATGTCCTGGCAATGTCCGCCCCGGACGATTTGGCGGTGGAGGGGATTCGGAGCCTGCGCACTGCGCTGCTATTTCACATGGGTGACGCGCCCAACAATGTGGTGATGATTGCTGGGCCGCGCTCGGACATCGGCAAGTCGTTCTTGTCCGTCAATCTCGCCGCGGTACTCGCAGCGGCCGGCAAACGCGTGCTGCTGATCGACGCCGACCTGCGTCGCGGCGACGTTCACTTCTACTTCGGAAAACGTCGCGATCCGGGCCTGCACGACGTGATGAGCGGTGCGGTCCCGATCGAAAACGCGATTCGCCGGCAAGTGCTTCCGAACCTCGATTTGCTCACTCGCGGAGCGATTTCGGCCAGCCCGTCGGAGATATTGATGAGCGACCGGCTCGGGCGGGTTATCGAGCGACTGGCTCCGCTGTATGACGTTGTGATCGTCGATACACCGCCTGTACTGGCGGCGACGGATTCGTCGGTAATCGGCATGCACGCCGGCACGACCTTGCTCGTGTTGCGTCACGGCCAACATTCCGCGACCGAGCTTCGCGAGTCGATGAGACTGCTTCGGGGCGCCGGTGTGAGCGTCAGCGGAATCGTGCTGACCGACGCACCGCAGCGGTCTGCTGCTCATGGAACGTACTCATCGTACGCGAGCGTGAAGGATTAAATACTTAACGATCTGGTCCGTTTGCGTTTCCACAGAACGGCCGATGTTTCAGGACCTATATGAATAAAAGAGTACTGCTTACGTTTGGCACCCGCCCCGAAGCCATCAAGATGGCGCCGCTCGTTGCGCGCCTGAAAGACGCAGAAGGGATTGATTGCTTCGTGTGCGTAACAGGTCAGCATCGACAGATGCTCGATCAGGTACTCGAGCTATTCCAGATCCGGGCGCACTTCGACTTGAACGTCATGAAGCCCAATCAGGATCTGTATGACATCACCACGTCCATCACGCTCGGCATGCGCGATGTCATCAAGGATTGCCGCCCGGATATCGTGCTTGTGCACGGAGATACAACGACCACAATGGCCGCCAGCCTTGCCGCGTTTTATCAGCGCATTCCAGTCGGACACGTCGAGGCGGGACTGCGAACCGGCAACCTGCTTTCGCCTTGGCCCGAAGAAGGGAACCGGAAAATGACCGGGACGCTTGCGTCCATGCATTTCGCGCCGACCGAGCGTGCACGTCAGAACCTGCTCGCGGAGAACGTTCCGGACGAGCGGATCATCGTGACGGGTAACACCGTGATTGACGCGCTCCTGCATGTCCGCCAGCTCCTTGCAACCGACGCCACCATTCGCGCTGCCGCAGAGTTGCATCTGCCGCGCCTCGCGCCGGACCGGCGCATGTTGCTCGTCACCGGGCATCGGCGGGAAAGTTTTGGTTCCGGGTTCGAGCGCATTTGTGCGGCGCTCGCTGAAATCGCGACCGCGCGTCCGGATATCGATGTTGTTTATCCCGTGCATCTGAATCCGGCGGTGCAGGAGCCCGTGACACGTCTGCTCACGGGTATCGCAAACGTCCATTTAATCAAGCCGCTTGATTACCTCCCGTTTGTCCTGCTCATGGACCGGGCTCACGTGATCCTCACCGATTCAGGCGGCGTTCAGGAAGAAGCGCCATCCCTTGGCAAGCCGGTACTGGTGATGCGCGATACGACCGAACGGCAAGAAGCCGTTGACGCCGGCGTGGTGAAGCTCGTTGGTACGGAAGTCCGGGCCATGGTGGATGGCGTGATCCGGCTGCTGGACGACCCAAGTGCATACAACGCGATGCTCCGCGGAGGCAATCCGTACGGCGACGGGCGCGCATGCGAACGCATTGTGAATGCGCTCCAGCCAGGGTGGGTCATGCACCGTCCGGTTCCCGTCGATGCAATCGCAAGCCAATTAGAACCGTCAACATAAGCAAAAGAGGCAATACAGGTCATGGAATTCAACGTTATTTCGGTCATTGGGCTCGGCTATATCGGCTTGCCTACCGCAGCGGCTTTTGCCGCGCGACGCAAGAAGGTGATTGGTGTCGACGTCAACCAGCATGCTGTCGACACCATCAACAAAGGCGCCATCCATATTGTCGAACCGGAACTCGACATGCTCGTTCATGCGGCGGTCACGCAGGGATATCTGCGCGCGACCGTAACGCCCGAGCCGGCCGATGCATTTTTGATCGCCGTCCCCACTCCGTTTCTGGAAGGATTCAAGCCGGACCTCAGCTACATTGAAGCGGCCAGCCGCGCAATTGCACCCGTGCTGCAACGGGGCAACCTGGTTGTGCTGGAATCAACGTCTCCGGTCGGCGCGACTGAGAAGATGGCTGCGTGGATGGCCGAGCTTCGGCCCGACCTGACATTCCCTCATCAGGCCGGGGAAAGTTCCGACATTCGTATTGCGCATTGTCCTGAGCGCGTGCTGCCAGGACATGTGATTCGCGAGCTCGTTGAGAACGATCGCGTGATTGGCGGCGCGACGCCGCGCTGCAGCGAAGTCGCACGCGAGCTATATCAGACATTCGTGCAAGGCGAGTGCATTCTCACCGATGCCCGCACAGCCGAAATGTGCAAGCTCACGGAAAATTCCTTCCGCGATGTGAACATTGCCTTTGCCAATGAGTTGTCCGTTATCTGCGACGAACTCGATATCAATGTGTGGGAACTGGTCCGGCTTGCGAACCGCCATCCGCGCGTGAACATTCTGCAACCAGGCCCCGGCGTTGGCGGCCATTGCATTGCAGTGGACCCGTGGTTCATTGTCGATTCGGCGCCGGAAGTTGCCCGTCTGATCCGCATGGCCCGCATAGTCAACGACGACAAGCCGCGTTACGTGCTTGATCGTGTGGAGCGCGCGGCCAAGCGGTTCAAGGAACCCGTGATCGCATGTCTTGGGTTGGCGTTCAAGGCGAATATCGATGATCTGCGGGAAAGCCCGGCGCTCGATATTGCGCGTGAACTGGGCGAGCGGTTCGATGGGCAAGTGATGGTCGTGGAGCCGAATATCAGGAAGCTTCCGGCATCGCTTGAGGGCAAGGTGCGGTTTTGTGAGCTGAACGAGGCGCTCAACGATGCGGATGTGATCGTGATCCTGGTTGACCACGTTCAGTTCAAGCGCGTTGATCCGGTAAGGCTGCAGGCGAAGGTCGTGATCGATACGCGGGGGTTGTTGTCTCGTGGGTAGGAGGGAAATTGGTCTCGTAGCTGGCTATGCGATCTCGCTCATCGGCGGCGTGTTGTCGCTGGTGCTGTACGCGCACATGCTCGGACCTGCAGACTATGGGCGCCTCGCGGTTTATCTCGCATTGGTCGAAGCACTGCAAGGCGTGCTCTTTCAGTGGCATCGCCTTGCCGTCGTGAAATTTTGGGCCGTCAACGAGAAGGCTGACTTCGCCTCATTCCTCAAAACCTATCATCTGGTTTGGCTCGGACTGGCTTGCGCGGTACTAACCGTGTTGGGGCTTGCGCATTTTATCGAAGGCAAGCCGCTTGATCCCGAGTGGCCAGCGGTGATTGCGATGGGGATAGGCAAGAGCTCAGCGTTATATGCGCAGGAGATCGCGCGCGCATCGGGCGCGAGTCTTCGGTACGCGTTCGGCGCGCTGCTCATGACTATCGGAAGCGCCGTTGCGGGAGTTGTCGCTTACCGAATGACTCATTCGATCACAGCAATAATGCTTGCCTCGACCGCGGTTTTTATTTCGAGCAGCGTTATATGCGGCTGTCGCGTTGGAATAGCCAGTACTGGCGGTCGGTTCAGCCGTCAACACGTCCGGTCGATGTTGGCCTACGGGCTTCCGCTAGTGCCCGTCTTCCTCGCAGCTACTGCGTTGACAAGACTTGACCGCCCCATTCTCGCCCAGTTCGAAGTACCTGCTGTTGTAGGCGTGTACGCGGCTGCGACAGCACTGATATCCAACATGATTGCCGCCGGTTGCCTGCTCGTTGTAACCCCTGCCTATCCATGGCTGTTGAGAGAGAAAGAGCGTCTCCCTGACATGGAGTATCGGCAGCTGCATGCGCAGGTCGGTTTATTGATGTTGGGAAGCGTCTTGGCGGTGTCCATAACGTTGTACACCGCAAGGGGGGCTTTACTCCCGTTGCTACTCGGAAAAGAGATCGGAGCGGCTGCGCAAGGGTATGTGCTTCCGCTGTTGGCGATATCGCTTATTGGCGCGTTCCGAGCACATTTCTTCGACCAAGCCTATCACTTGTTTTCGAGAACCCGTGCGTTGATGGTTATCAACTTGGTGACGCTTGCGGTCGCTGTAATAGCGATCTATCTCGGCGCTCGGTGGGGCGGTCTTCAAGGCTTGTTATGCGGGTTGTTAGTCGCGAACCTGCTTTCCATTTTGGCGAGCGCGACGGTTGCTCGATCATTTGTGAATCTGCAACAACTGGGTCGCGGATTCTCCTTGCTGGTACTTGTTTCTTTCGGCGCGAGTCTCGCAGGCGAGCTCGTCACTCGGACACTGGCGGGCGCCGTCCCTGCAGGGCAGCTAGCCAGTATCGCTTCTGGGGCGGCAGCAATACTCGTGTTCATTGTAGGAATGTATTTCACCAATGTTGGCGCGATACGCTCCATAGTGCGGAGACGCTAATGAAGTCAAATTACGATGTGGTGTTGCACATCCCGTCCCTGAAAGGCGGAGGCGCCGAGCGTGTAGCGGTCGAGATCGCGCGGTATTTCTCTGAACACGGGAAATCTACCGCTTTCTTTATTCACCATAGCCAGGTTGCCTATGATCTGCCCGGCGACGTTGACGTAATCGTTGCCCGCAAATCTGGTCATGTACAACGCGTCCTGGAATTTCGCGCCTTTCTGAAAGAAGTGCGCGTTCACACTGTCATATCGTTTCTCCCCTACGCCAATCTTATCTCTGTGCTTGCCAATGTTGGCCTGGCTGGGGGGCCCCGGCTTGTAGTCAGTGAGCATCTCTCCTATGTTGACTTTGGATCGGTCGGACCAAAAGAGCGCTTCAAGCTAGCGCTCGCTGGCTACCTTTATAAGCGAGCCGACGGAATTGTCGCTGTGTCAACGGGTGTTGCCGACGATCTTCGACAGCGTCTTTCGGCTTCCGCCGCACGCAAGGTCGTCGTTATTCACAACCCATGCTACATCCCGAACGCGGAGTCGACGCGCCTACTACACGACGGTTCCGCGCCCACCGTGCTAGCGGTGGGACGTCTGGTTAGGCAAAAAGGTTTGGATGTACTTATCACGGCGTTTTCTCTTGTCAGAAAGGACAACCACAAGGCGCAACTAGTGATTGTTGGAGAAGGTCCTGATAGAGGCGCTCTAGAGGAGCAAATTGCGCAGCTTGGGTTGAACGGAAGCGTCACGTTAAGAGGATTTTCCCGAAATATCGCGGATGAATATAAACGCGCTGACTTGTTTGTATGTTCATCACGAGCCGAAGGTTTTGGGAATGTCATCGTCGAAGCTTTGTCATTTGGCCTGCCAGTAGTTTCCACCGCGTGCAAACATGGGCCGGAGGAGATTTTAGAGGGCGGGCGCTACGGAACCTTGGTTCCAGTCGGCGACCCGATCTCGTTGTCGGCTGCAATTGTGACGGCGCTCCGGACGTCAGTCGATCCTGAAGTTCAAATAAGACGAGCCAAGGATTTTGGACTCGCGGCAATCGGACGTCGATACATGACCGTAGCTGGATTTGCAACGTGACCAACAGACCGACAGATCTCGCTTTCGATTTTATTGCTACCGTCATGCTTCGTGCAAATCCGCATTTGCGGCGATGCGCTGCGGTTCTGCTTAGACGCGGAAGCAAGGCCGCGCGGCGCGCGTCGTATTCTTTTCAGACGTTGCTTGCGCAGACAGGCCTAACGTCGGACACGCCTAAATTTTCGCAATGACTGCTCTCGCTTCTTTACCCGCTCGCTCGTCCACACGTGGCCGACTAACGCTTGGCACTATCGGTGTATGGGCCGCAGCGTTGTCATATGTTGCATTCTTTATCAGTGACACGATGCTCGCGTTGAACGATGATCGTTCACAGATGGTCAAGATTTTTGCCTTTGTCGTCCTCTTAATTGCAATTGTCTTAAGGCCACAATTTCATCGATGGATCCTCTTGTTAGGACCGGTACTATTTGTTTTGCTACTGGGTCTACTCCGGTCTTTCAATGGTGACGCCGGACTAGAAGAATTCCTTCGTTTCTTCTTTCCAATCGTCATTACCATAGCGCTCTATGCATATCGCGATCGACTTCAGACGCTCGTATCCGTCTTACTGATCGTCGTGATTAGTAATGACCTTTTTCAGTGTTACTTCTATATCGCATATTTAACGGGAATGCCGCTCTTGATTCCCGTACGTATCGATTCAGGCTTGTTCTTACGGGCTCAAGGCTGGATGGGTTTTTTTTCGGAATTCAGTTTTATCAACTTGTGCGCTTTCATGCTTTGCCGATGGCAAAGCCCGACGGAGACATCAAAAGCGAGATCGTGGGTATTCCTGCTGTTTGGGCTTCTTGGGTTTTCTTTCAAGCTATTCGCACCACTGCTGTTGTATCCGTTGATTGTTCGCAAAGGAACGCCGCGAACGTGGTTAGCTATCGCCGCTATGGTGGGTGCCGGTATCTTCCTCGTTGGAAACGGGTATCTCGATGGACTTATAGATGTTGCAGCCTCAAAAATTTCTTTCTATGTGACAGCAGGTAATTCGGCGAGAGCGGAATCCTACCGTGTCATGTTTGAGTCATTATCCAAAGGCAATCTTATTGGGGAAGGGCTCGGCTCCTTCGGCGGCCCTGCATCGGTAAAGTATGGATCGCCGCTGTACAGCGAATACCACTTCAACTGGTTCAAGCTGGGCGATATCTTAAAAACTACTGACACGTTTTACCCGCACCTCTTTGTCGAAATCGGATTTTTAGGAGCAGCCGCTTGGCTCTTATTTGTATTGCTTTACGGTCAAGGCGCAAAACGAGACGCACCATGGATCTTCATGGTTGTTACGTTCTGCTTTGACAACCTTTTTTCAATGTCTTTCTTATCTCCTTCGTACGTCTTCTCAGCGCTGCTGGTGCTGTACGTTTTATCGCGGCGCGGATCACCGTTCGACAACGGGACATCACCCAGGCTAACCCGATTGTTAAGAACAAGACTGAGGTTCCGGAATGCATGAATCGTCGCGTCAATTGCCACCGCGCGTCGCACGAGTTGTGGCCCAAATCGGTCCAGACTTATCCGCGCAGGGCGGAATTGCATCGGTCTTAAAAAGTTACTCGGACTATCGCACCGGCTTTGAAGAATTCGGGTACCACCTGATCTTTATATCGAGCGGGGGCAGCGCCACTAGTGGAAAGGCAAGAAAGTTTGTCGCGGCATGGTGCCAACTCTTTTGGCTCGCATTGCTCGGTCGCGTGGATCTGGTACACCTGCATTCGTCGATCAAAGGCTCTCTGCTCAGAAAGTCGATTCTTGCGCTGACGTGCGTTGTGCTACGCAAGAAGTACGTTATGCACATTCACAGCGGCGCTTTCGCACAATATTACGGAGCGTTGCCGGCGTTTATCCAAACGCTTGTTCGTTTCGTCATGACCCACGCGGCATGCGTGATCAGCTTATCCGAACATGCACGAAGCACGCTGATCGCAATGAACCTTGCGACGGCGGATAAATGTCGCTTGGTGTACAACGGGATTAAAGACCCATTACCTTCCGGACCAGAAGCACGGAAAGCTACGCCAAAGGTATCGATTACTTTTCTCGGAAAGCTGAGCGAATCAAAGGGGTTGGTAACGTTATTCGAAGCGCTGGCAATGTTGTCACACTCTGCACCCGCCTATGCTTTATTTGTAGGAGGCAGTGGAGATGCTTCAACTCTCGCTGATTGGATAAGCAAATACAAGCTTGACGATGTCGTGATCTACAAAGGATGGATATCCGGTGACGACAAAATTCAACTGCTTAAAGACACTAGGATTTTTGTGCTCCCTTCGTACAGCGAAGGATTTCCTGTCGCGATCGTTGAGGCAATGGCGTTCGGAGCGACCGTGGTCTCAACGCAGATCCCTGGCGTTATGGATGCAATCAGGCCTGGCCGTGACGGCTTGCTCGTTCAACCAGGTGACGTGGAGGGCTTAAGTGCGGCCCTATTGCGTTTGTTAAACGATGAAACGCTCTGCTGTGCACTGAGTGCAACTGCGAGGCAACGCTTTCTTGAATGTTTCACCATAGAACGTTCGGCTCGCCTCCTTGCATCGATTTATGATGAGGCGACGTAGTAAAGATGCTGAAACCAACTCCACTGCCGTTTGATGTGAAATCAATCGCCGACTTGTTGCTCGACCAATGCCGCGCCGAAGACTTTTCGGGCTATGACCCGTTCGACGGTCTAAATAGCACTGCGTTCGATCGGGTGGGCGGCAACAGATTTTCTCTTGCACGAATCGCTTGGCTGCAATTTCACAAGCGCAGCCCATTTAATCTGCGCAAGCTGGTAGGTGTCCCCAAAATGCGCAACCCTAAAGGTATCGCGCTGATTATCTTGGGTCTGCTGGAACGATGCCGATACGAACGAAGCGAATTCGAGCTCAATGAAGCCGTTGCTTTAGGCGATTGGCTTCTAACCCAACGCGCAGACCCCATCGTGTGGAAGCACCATGCCTGGGGTTATCACTTCGACTGGGCAGCACGCGCGTTCTATGTGCCTTGTGGAAAGCCTAACGCGATAACAACTTGTTATGTTGCAAGAGCGCTGTACGCGCTCGGTGAAATAACGGATGCACGTCGTTTTACAGATGCTGCGATCGACGCCGGATTTTTCCTTGATGGATTGCATCTTTGTGAATCTGGCGTCGATTACTATGGTTACATTCCTGGGGAAACTGCGTTTGTCCATAACGCCAGTTTGTGGGCGGCGGCGTTTGTTGCTGAGACTGCGACCCGAATCGGGGACGAGAGCATGCTTCGCCGCGCACTCCGCGTTGCACACCAGTCCGTGTCCATGCAGAGAGATGACGGGTCTTGGCCATACGGGGTGCGTTCGCATCACACGTTCGTCGACGGGTTTCATACGGGCTATAACCTTGAGGCGCTTGAATTGCTCGGCCGGACGGCAAAAACAAAAGGATTTTCAGACGCGATTGATAAAGGCCTGCATTACTATCGAGAGAATTTTTTCCTACCCGATGGTACGGTCAAGTACTACAACGACTGCGTCTGGCCCCTTGATACTCATTCGGTTGCACAGGCCGTAATTACGCTTGTCCGCATAGGTGGAACCGAAAAGGACTTTGCAATTGCGGAACGCGTTCTAACTAGGGCTCACGCATCCCTTTATCTGCCGGATCAGGAAAGGTTCATTTATCAAAAGGGACGCTGGGTAACAAATAGCGTTAATTATTTGCGTTGGACTCAGGCATGGGCGTTCTACGCGCTCAGCGTTTATGCAGTGAGCCTTGAAACCAGACCAAACGAAATCGAATGAACCGTATTGAATTTTTTTCTTGTCCTTTAGACGTCGCGACTATGGATGAGACAGTCGAGTGGATAGGATCACGAGTATCGAAGGGACAATTTACTCAACATGTTGTGGTCAACGTCGCAAAGCTGGTTCATATGCAGACAGACGCAGAATTGGCTGCATCGGTTCGCGCGTGTGACATTGTCAATATCGACGGAATGGGCGTCGTTTGGGGCGCAAGGTTTATGGGTTTGCCGGTGCGCGAACGCGTTGCAGGCGTGGACCTTTTCGAAAATCTCCTGCGTATGGCAGCGGATGAAGGTTTCCCGGTATTCCTACTTGGCGCTACAGAGACGGTTGTCGCACAGGCCGCAGCCGTAGTATCTGAGCGATACCCAAGGCTGATAATTGCCGGGCATCACCACGGCTACTTTTGGGATGACGAACGAAGCGTGGTCGACATGGTTCGACGCTCTGGCGCGCGACTTCTCTTCGTTGCAATCACATCTCCCAAAAAAGAAAACTTTATTAACCGATGGAAAGATAGTTTAGGTGTCGATTTTGTAATGGGAGTTGGCGGGACTTTTGACGTTGTCGCCGGAAAAGTGAACCGTGCTCCGCGATGGATGCAGCAATCAGGTTTGGAGTGGGCCTATCGCGTGACACAAGAACCCAGGCGTATGTGGCGACGTTATTTCATAACGAATAACAAGTTTGCAGCAATGTTGATCAAGAAGCGAATTACTTCGATTTTTAACGGGAGGGTGAGTGGGAAATAAGCTGACTTCGCTTAGTCTTGTATTCGCGTGTATTCTTTTATGGGGAACGTCGTCGGATGCTGATACAAACCTCGGCCAGTATGTGCCCACATATCAGAGTGCGTGGAGCAACGGGATTGACACCCGATTGACGATTCAAGCGCCGCACTCAAATTCAATATCGACGGTCGCAATGACTGCTTTTGGCGGGTCTGCGCTGAAAACGACAATGCAACTATCTGACTTCACGAATCAATCGCCTCCTGTTGCACCGCGCGTCGAACTGGTTTTTGCTCCGGTTGCACGTTTCGCTATTGGCAATGAATATCAAGTGCGTTGGTCGACAATGATTCCGGCCAACTACCAACTGGATTCCCAGCAGCCGGAAATCATCACGCAACTTCACCAGAGTAGTGACCAAGGATCACCGCCTTTCGCGCTAATGTTGAATGGCCAGCAATACCAGGTCGACGTCCGCGGGGGGGCAGGAACTCCCAGTCGGTCATTTGAGTTTGGTGCGCCAGCTACCGATGAAGGCAAAGTTGTTACATGGCTTCTCAATTATCGCCCGGATGACACGGGCACTTCCTCGGTAACGGATCTTTATAAAGATGGCGTGCTTGTCGTACATTCGATTGGTTATCCGAATGCTTATCCGGGGGAGCAGAATGGATACCTGAAGATTGGCGTCTACAAATGGTGGTGGCTTACACGACCATCCGACGTCACACAACGCACGATGTACTATGGGGACGTACAAATCAGCGGGCGTCCGGCGGGTCAAGATTTAGCGGTCAATTGGACTGATCCGCAGATGAACGCTTTGGCGAGTACGTATGACACAAGCTACGCGTTCGACTGGCAGACTGGCATCGATCCATCAATAAGTATACAACGCAGTAATCCAGCGGACATTTCGCTGGTGAGCGATCCGGTGGTCAGCGGGCGCAAGGTCGTACGTGTTAGCGTTTCTCCCGGCGAAAGCTTCGGGTCTGCGCCAATCGGAATACCGCAAGCGCAACTAGCGCTACAAAAGCCGCTTTCTTTTTCGCAAGGAAAGGACTACTTAGTTAGATGGAGCACTTTTCTCCCGGCTATTTTTCCGGCGAATTCAAGTCAGATAGTTGCGCAGATTCACCAGGGGCTATCGAGTGGCTTGCCGCCGATCGCACTCTCAATTGTCGGGGCTAACTACACTTTTTCCGAGCTTGGCGGAAGCCCGATCAAGCAAACACTTGCAGCGCAGTTTTGCTGTTCGACTGCTGACCAGGGTAAATGGGTTAACTGGGCGCTTCGGTATGTACCTGACTCGTCTGGAGACCATGCGCAGACGCAGCTTTGGAAGGATGGAGTGTCGGTCTATGCATCCCGGGGACAGCCTAATGCTTATCCTGGGGACAATTCGGCGTATTTGACGCTAGGAGTAAATATGCCGGGCGGATGGCCGACGAACGCATCGACTCCGGTAACTATACTTTTTGGTCCTGTTTCAGCCGGGCAGCATTGAGTCGGCCGGGGTAAGCGTAGCGTTGCTGACCCGCGCCGTTTGCTCGGTCAACGGAAGGTTTTGCTACTGGAGGCGCAACCTGATCGACTGAGGGCCAGCAGCGCTTAGCTCTGGATTTACAGGGTTTACCCCCAATCCCACAATAATCTCTTGCGCACTCAGCGCTTAATTTTCAGACCCCGCCTACCTACACTTGTGAATATAGAACGCGAGCAGGGTCGCTCGCGGCAAAACAAAAGTCGGAGGTAAGCATCATGAAATCGCTCATTCAAGCCGTTGTTGTAGCCGCAGTCCTCGCTGTCCCGGCAGTATCGTTTGCTCAGTCGAGCCAGCCTCTCACACGCGCTCAAGTGAAGGCCGAGCTGGTCCAGATCGAAGCCGCTGGTTATAACCCCGCGACGGCGAACGACTACGATTACCCCGCGAACATCCAGGCCGCAGAAGCACGTGTGGCCGCGCAAAACGCTGCAAAGACGAGCTACGGCGGCGTGTCGAATGGCGCGTCCGCTTCCGGTTCGAATGTTCATACGGCAACCGGCGACAGCGTCCGCTCGGTCTACATGGGCCAGTAATTCGGTCACCGATCGCTGGGAAGCGTTCGACAGGATTTCACACATTGAAGTCCTGCAAATTAGGTCCTGACACAGAACCTCCTCCAACGGGTTATCCCGGTGGATTTGCCCAGCTTCACTGTCTGGGCTTTTTTACGCCAGTCTCGCATTTCAAATCGCGTGACCTAAACTGTATTGACGGCGTGAAACACAAGGAGGCGGCCATGACGCAATCGATGATTGGCTTCGTTATCGGACTGGCTGTCATGATCGGTGCAGCGGGCATGCTTGGGCGGCGTTACAGGCGGGATCATCCGGAGAATCCGGACAGCGCCGTGCGCATGCGCGAGTGGCTCGACACACATCATATGAGCTGGCTGCACCACAAGCACTGAAGCGTTTTCCAAGATAAAAAGCCCGCACATTGCGGGCTTTTTGGTTGTTCTTCGTACTTAATGATTACGAGCGGCTGAGCGGTTTCGGATTGCGCGGCGGCTTTCGTCCGTCCGCCTCGGCCTTCCCGCATTCAATAGCGAAGCGGCACGCATCATCCGGTTCGTTGAAGTAGCCAAGCACGCCGGACGCCCAGCGCGCGCCGTCGGGCTTGGTCACGATGATCATCGATGCAAAGCTCCCGCGCTCGCCCGCAGCAAGCGGCATCAGGACGTGGTCGTTGTAACTTATTGGAATGGCATGCATTCGGCCTCCCGCTGAACTGAACCATGAATTGCAAGCGTGTAATTCTGGGGCGCGTGGCGGGCCGCCATTGTGAGAAATTGCAAAAAAGAGAAACAGGGCGTGCGCGCCGATTATTCTTCTGATGGAAACGCAATCCAAAACAAAAAGCCGGTTAGCTTGCGCTAACCGGCTTTTGAATTCTTGGTGGGGCGTGACAGATTCGAACTGTCGACCTACGGATTAAGAGTCCGCTGCTCTACCAGCTGAGCTAACGCCCCGGAAAAACTGAATCCGAATTATAGCGACGTTTTCTCGGGTTATGCAACTGTCGGTGCGCCAGAATCCGAAATTCTCTCCCAATGACGCTGCAAAGCAGCATCGAACATGGCGTATCGGTTCATCGAACGTCTCAAAAAACGATGGCGGGAACCGTTATCATGGCGTTCCTGCGGCGAACGGCCGTGCTAAAAAACACCTCGGCATCATGGACCATTCCGCTATTCGCGCCTTGCTCGATTCCACCTTCGCGCCGTGGATCCGCGATCTGGGTTTATCGCCGGAAAGCGTTTCGGACGCGAGCGTCACGCTGCGCTTGCCGCACGCTGACAAACTGCGCCACGCGGGCGGCGTGATCTGCGGCCAGGTCTTCATGGCTGCGGCGGACACCGCCATGATCGTCGCCATCTCCCACGCGCTTGGCGGTTTCCAGCCTATGACCACTGTTTCCCTGACCACGAGTTTCCTGCGCCCGGTGAAATCCGGCGATGTCCTGGTCACCGCAACCATCTTGCGTCGCGGGCGCAATCTGGTTTTCGGCGAAATCGAACTCCACGATGAAACCGGCGCGCTCGCCGCGCACGCCACCACCACTGTCATGCTCATCGCCTAAAAAACCCATGTTCGATCAAGTCGTATTCGCCGGCGGCGGCAACCGCTGCTGGTGGCAAGCCGGTTTCTGGGACGTCGTCCAGCCGGAACTCAAGCTGCGTCCGCGCGTCATCACCAGCATTTCGGCTGGCGCGGCGACCGCGTGCATGCTGTACACGAATCACTCGGAATGGGTGATGGACTACTACTCGCACGTGCTGCGCGACAATTCGAAGAACGCGTATTGGGGCAATTTGCTGCGCGGGGAATCGGTGTTCCCGCACTATCGGATATACCGGCAGGCGTTGCTGGATATCTATGGCGCCGAGTTTGCATCGCTGAAGGATGCGCCGGAGATTCGTATCGGCGTGTCGCATTTGCCGCGCTGGCTCGGCGCACGGAGCGCCGTGGCGGCGGGGCTGATTGCCTATAACATCGAAAAATACGTGCGCAAGAAGCTGCATCCGACGCTCGGGCAAGCGCTGGGTTTCCATCCGGAATTCGTGCGCGCGCAAGAGTGCGCGACGGTCGAGGATCTCGCCGATCTGATCCTGCAGTCGTCGAGCACGCCGCCTTTTACGCCGGTATTGCGGCGCAACGGCCGGCCCGTTCTGGATGGCGGCATGGTCGATAACGTGCCGGTAGGTGCGCTGGATGCATCGCCGGGACTGGTGCTGGTGATGGTGACGCGCGTGTATCCGCGCCCGCGCATGTTCGTGGTGGAGCACGGCGAGAACCGCGACCAGCGCCGCGTCTATGTGCAGCCGTCGCGGAAGGTGCCGATTTCATCGTGGGACTATACGAGTCCGGCGCTGATGCGGCCCGCGTACGATCTCGGCCGCGCCGATGGCGAGCAATTTCTCATGCGTTTGCCCGAGGTGCTGAGCGCGGCGGCGCAACTCTGAACGGGAGCTTCATCATATGGCCAAACAACATAAGTACACGCTGCAAGTTGCCTGGACCGGCGATCAGGGTTCAGGCACGTCGAGCTACGACGCCTATTAGCGCGATCATCTGATCCGTTCCGCAAACAAGCCGGCCATTGAAGGATCGAGCGATCCGGCGTTTCGCGGCGACGCCACGCGCCACAATCCGGAAGAGCTGTTCGTGGCATCACTTTCGTCGTGCCACGTGCTCTGGTACCTGCACCTTTGCTCGGTGAACGGCATCGTGGTGACGGGTTATCTGGATGATCCCATCGGCACAATGGAAGAAATGAAGCAGGGAAGCGGCCGTTTCACAGATGTCGTGTTGCGCCCGCAAGTGTCGATTGGCGCAGGCGGCGACGTGAAGCTGGCCGAGCGTTTGCACGAAGAAGCGCATGCGTTCTGCTTCCTCGCGAACTCGGTCAACTTCCCCGTCCGATGCGAGCCGTCCATCGGAATATCGACGATCTGAGTTATCGCCGGCGGCCGCCCACCAGCGCTTCGGGATTGGCGACGCTCGAGGTGTCTCCGGCATCGAAGGCGAGGATGTTCTTGAACGCCGCCGAGAAATACAGCTCGTAGCTTTCGCGCTCCACATAGCCAATGTGCGGCGTGCAAATCACGTTTTCCATGCGCAGCAGGCTGTAACCCTGCAGGATCGGCTCGCTTTCATAGACATCGATAGCGACCATCCCCGGCCGATTGTGATGCAGCGCGTTGAGCAACGCGTTTTCCTCGAGCAACTCGGCGCGGCTCGTGTTCACGAACAGCGCGGTCGGCTTCATGCGCATCAAATCGGCGGCGGTGACGATGCCGCGGGTTTCGTCGTTGAGACGCAGATGCAGCGACAGCACGTCGCTTTGCTCGAACAGCGCCTCGCGGCTTTCCGCGACCTCGACGCCGTCCGCGCGCGCGGTCGCCTGCGAGTTCTCCCGGCCCCACATCATCACCTTCATGCCGAACGCCTTGCCGTAACCTGCAAGCAACTGGCCGATCTTCCCGTATCCCCAGATGCCGAGTGTCTGGCCGCGCAGGACTTGTCCGAGACCGAAGTTCGGCGGCAACGCGGACGTTTTCAGCCCGGACTGCTGCCACGCGCCTTGTTTCAGGTTCGCGACGTACTGCGGTATGCGCCGCTGCGCCGCCATGATCAGCGCCCACGTGAGCTCCGCCGGCGCGATGGGCGAGCCCGAGCCTTCCAGCACGGCGATACCGCGCTCAGTACAGGCGTCAAGTTCGATATGACCACCCACCTTGCCGGTCTGGCTGATCATGCGTAGGCGCGGCAGTTTATCGAGCAATTGCGAACTGATCCGGGTGCGCTCCCGGATCAAAACCAGGGCTTCGACTTCCGAGAGTCTGCTAGCCAACTGTCCGAGCCCGCGCACCGTGTTATTGAATACTTTGACTTCATGATCTGCGAGCAGATTGAAGCAATCAAGCTTACGAACGGCGTCTTGGTAGTCGTCGAGGATGGCAATTTTAATTGGCATGGATTGGCTTTTGATGGGCATCAAACGTGCTGCAGAAATTCGAAGATGGACAGGAAACGACGAGCTAAGTTCGGGTAATTACGTACAAATTCGCCGAAATGTGGGCATCGTGTCTTGCTAAGCTGCTGGTGTTACTGCTTTTTTCACTACCCGCCAGCAGGCGATTGAACAAATATTGAAAGCATCTTTGAAAGCGAAACGTGCAGTTTGGCCACTTGGCCAGCCGCTCTTTGCGCTTTCAGCATCGCACAAGCCGGACCACCGGCAATCGATGGAGACATTCCTATCTCTTTTTAACAGTTTGTTCCGTGCCGACGCAAGCCGCGATTCAGACGGCAGTCGTCGCCAGACCAGTCAACTCCCGACGCATGCCTTGGTTTGTGTCGCCGTCCGTGCGTGAGTTCCGCCGCACGTGTTTCCGGCGACGCGAAATGCGCCTCTCGCGAGCAGCGCCGGCGAGTTGCAACCGTTTTCTCTATCAGAACGGAGTGTGCTCGATGAACCAGCCCGCAGTTGTGGACCAAAACCTGACCGGTGATGCCGCGCCGGCCTATGTCAAGAACCGGAAACTCATCGACTGGGTGGAGCAGGTCGCGGCGCTGACCAGGCCGGACCGGATTGAATGGTGCGACGGGTCGGAGGCGGAATACGATCGGCTATCGCAACAAATGGTCGATGCCGGCACGCTCAAACGCCTCAACCCGGCCAGGCGGCCGAACTCTTATCTGGCGTGCTCCGATCCGTCCGATGTCGCCCGTGTCGAGGACCGCACTTACATCTGTTCGGCGCGCCCTGAGGAAGCGGGTCCCACGAACAACTGGATCGACCCGAAGGAGATGCGCGGCACGCTGAACGGCCTGTTCGATGGCTGCATGCGTGGCCGCACCATGTACGTCGTCCCGTTTTCGATGGGACCGCTCGGCTCACCGATCGCGCATATTGGCGTGGAGCTGACCGACAGCCCCTATGTGGTCACGAACATGCGCATCATGACGCGCATGGGCAGCGCGGTGTACGGCGTACTGGACTCGGACGGCGAGTTCGTGCCGTGCGTGCATTCGGTCGGCGCGCCGTTGCAGGCTGGACAGAAGGACGTTCCGTGGCCTTGCAACGACACGAAATACATCGTCCATTTTCCGGAAAGCCGCGAGATCTGGAGCTTCGGTTCGGGGTACGGCGGCAACGCGCTGCTGGGGAAGAAATGCTTCGCGCTGCGAATTGCATCGACGATGGGCCGCGACGAAGGCTGGCTTGCCGAGCACATGTTGATCCTCGGGGTGACGTCGCCGGAAGGACGTAAATATCACGTTGCGGCGGCGTTTCCGTCGGCCTGCGGCAAGACCAACTTTGCCATGCTGATCCCGCCGCAGGATATGTCGGGCTGGAAGGTATCGACCATTGGCGACGACATTGCGTGGATCAAACCCGGCCGCGACGGCCGCCTCTACGCGATCAACCCCGAAGCCGGTTATTTCGGCGTGGCCCCGGGCACGAGCGAAAAGACCAACTTCAACGCCATGGCGATGCTCAAGGAAAACGTCATCTTCACCAACGTGGCGCTCACGGACGACGGCGATATCTGGTGGGAAGGCATGACCGACACGCCGCCCGCGCATCTGATCGACTGGCAGGGCAAGGACTGGACGCCCGAATCCGGCACGAAAGCCGCGCATCCGAACGCGCGCTTCACGGCGCCGGCGTCGCAGTGTCCATCGATTGATGCCGATTGGGAAAATCCAGCGGGCGTGGCTATCGATGCGTTCATCTTCGGCGGCCGCCGTTCAGACACCGTGCCGCTCGTCACCGAGGCGCGCGACTGGAACGAGGGCGTCTACATGGCCGCGACCATGGGCTCGGAAACCACGGCCGCCGCAGCCGGTCAGCAAGGTGTGGTGCGGCGCGATCCCTTCGCCATGCTGCCGTTTTGCGGCTACAACATGAGCGAGTACTTCGGGCACTGGCTGAAGATGGGCGAACGGCTGGAGCAGCTCGACGCGAAGTTGCCGAAGTTTTTCTGCGTCAACTGGTTCCGCAAAGCCGCGGATGGCAAATTCGTGTGGCCGGGTTTCGGCGACAACATGCGCGTGCTGACGTGGATCGTTGGGCGTCTGGAGGGCACAGCGAACGGCGAAGAACATGCGGTCGGACTTTCGCCGCGTTACGAAGACATCGACTGGGGCGAGCTCGACTTTTCGCGTGAACAATTCGAGCGCGTGATCTCCGTGGAGGGCGCTGCGTGGCGTGAAGAGTTGCAACTACACGACGAATTGTTCGAAAAACTTGCGCAGGGGCTTCCTTCAAAACTCGCTGAAACCAAGCGTGGGATTGAAGAGCGGCTCTCGGCGTAATATTCGTCAGACGGGATTAGTGACGGAACTAAACATAATCAATGACGGCGCGCCGTGAGGTCGGCGCGCCGTCATTCACCCGCTCTACTGCGTCAAAATTGCCTGAGCCAGCTTTTCAGAATTCGCGTGCACCTGTTTGGACCGCCCTCACGTTCTATTTTTAGCAACAATCCATCCTCTTTCACCTTACTGCTTGGTAAAGTCGAAATCTTTTGTCGGAAAAAGTTGAATTTCCGGCAACTTCTGCACGAAAACGCGAGTCCTAGGATAATTCCGAATTGCTTCAGGAATTTAAAAGAGGCCGTCTAGCAGCAGGAGTAGTCTCATGGATCATTTGCAGTCGATGAAAGTATTCGTCCGAGTGGCGGATCTTGGCAGTTTTGCTCGCGCAGCCGGCGCAATGGATATCTCCAACGCCGTGGCGACGCGCCATATCGCGGATCTGGAAGGGCGGCTTGGCACCCGTCTGCTCAACCGCACGACGCGCAGCCTGTCGCTGACCGAGTCGGGGCAGGTGTACCTGGAACGTGCGCGGCAGATTCTCGATGAGCTCGAAGACGTCGAGCAGATGGTCGTGGCACGCAACCACGAGCCGGTCGGATCGCTACGAATCGTCGCACCGGTCGTATTCGGGCTGCACAACCTCGCGCCCGTGCTGCAGACGTACGCGCAGCGCTACCCGAAGGTCGTGCCCGACGTGACACTGGTCGACCGGCAGGTCGATCTCGTGGAAGAAGGTTTCGACGTGGGCATTGTGATTGCGCGCCAGATGCGCAGCGCGAGCATCGTCACGCGGCGCCTGACGACCGGCTGCCTGACCGTCTGCGCAACGCCCGCGTATCTCGAAAAGCATGGCGTGCCTGCGCGGCCTGAAGACCTGGCTGAACATCCGTCGCTGAGCCTGCCATCGGAGTATTTCGGCGATGAACGCGTGTTCACCGGTCCGGAAGGCGAAGTTCGCGTGCGGCCGACGAACGTCATCGTTGCGAACAATACCGAGATGCTGCGCCAGTTCGCGCTGCTCGGCATGGGCATCGCGATCCTGCCGAGCTACCTGATCGGCAACGACACCACGCGCGGCAAGCTGGTCAGGCTTCTCGGCGACTACAGGCTGCCGCAGGTCGAGATCAACGTGGCGTATCCGAGCCGTCGGCACTTGCCGGCGAAGGTGCGGACGTTCATCGATCACTTGGTCGAGCATTTCAGCAAGACGCCGAATCATCAGCTTGGCGAGCAATGGGCGAAGGACGGCGCGTTGCAGCCGGGTTCTCCCGCCATCAACGACGCCGACAGCGAGCCTCTGGTCGCGCACGCGGCCTACGCTGAAGCGGAAGGCGGCGAGCGTTACGACTCGCGTCCCACAGCCCCCGCCGATGACAGCAAGCCCAGCAGCAAGCCGGTCAAGCCGCGCACGCGCTCGCCACTTTCAATGCCATCGCCGTTCTGACATGGCAAGCGTCATACGTTCGACAATGCCGGAAAGCAAAAAGCCCGCGAGCGAATCGCGGGCTTTTTTCATTACACCGGCCTTCTGACAACCTAACTCGCGGTCTTCCGGGCCGGCGCCTTCTTGGCCGCAGCCTTCTTTGCGGGCGCTTTCTTCGCCGCAACCTTCACGGTCGTTTTCTTTGCCGCGACTGCCACGTCGCCATCACCTTCGTCTTCCGCTTCTGGCGCTGCAGCCGCCGCACCGCGTTTGACAGCGGTCTTCGCACCCGGCTTCGGTTCCTTCTTCTCAAACTCGAAGCCGATCTTGCCGTCCGGCTGCTTCACGAGGAACGCTTTGAAGTTCCGACCCGTACGCGACGACTTGAAGCCCGTCAGCAAGTCCGTGCGTCCTTCCTCGAGCAACTTCGTCATCTGCTCGCGCGACATTTCCTGCTGCAGGATCACCTTGCCCGAGCGGAAATCGCAGGTCTTCGGATTTGCGACCGAGTTCTCGCAGATATAGCTCATGCCGTGCTCGTAGACCTTCGACTGACACTTCGGACATGCGCCAACCGGCGTCTGCTCCGAGAAGTCCACCGGCTCGCCGTCTTCGCCGCCTGAATCCTGACCGAAGTCGAACTCGAGCTTCCAGTTCTTGATTTCGTCGTCGAACCCCAGCTTCAGGATTGCCGAGAACGGCCGTCCCATCTTGCTGCGAAAACCCGACAACGGCCCGATGGTCTTGTCCTTGATCAACTGCTCGACTTCAGGAATCTCGAACTGGCGTCCGCCGGGGATCTTCGACATGGAGAATTCGCACTTCGTACAAGCGAATCGCCGATAGTTCTCCTTGATCTGACTGCCGCAATTCGGGCACGGCGTCTCCAGCGTCGCATAGTCGCCGGGAATCGTGTCCGAATCGTATTCCTTCGCGCGCTTCACGATGGTCTGTGTCATGCGCGCGATTTCCTGCATGAACTCGTCGCGCGGGAGCTTGCCACGTTCCATCTGCGACAGCTTGTGCTCCCACTCGCCAGTCAGCTCCGGTGCGGTCAGTTCCTCGACGCCCAGGCCACGCAGCAAGGTCATCAACTGGAACGCCTTGGCCGTCGGAATCAGCTCGCGGCCCTCGCGCACCATGTACTTCTCGCCCAACAGCCCTTCGATGACCGCCGCCCGCGTAGCCGGCGTTCCCAGCCCCTTCGCGGCCATTGCCTCGCGCAATTCCTCGTCTTCAATGAGCTTGCCCGCGCCTTCCATGGCCGAAAGCAACGACGCTTCGTTGTATCGGGCGGGCGGTTTCGTCACGAGGCCGTGTGCCGCGACCTTTTCGACGTCGACCTTCTCGTCCTTCTGCACCTGCACGAGATTGGCTTCTTCGCCGCCCACTTCCTTGCCATAAACCTGCAACCAGCCCGGTTCGACAAGAACCTTGCCTTCGGTCTTGAAGTGATGCCCCGCAACTTCGGTGATCCGCGTGGTGACCAGGTATTCCGCTGCCGGGAAAAACACCGCCAGGAAGCGCTTCACGACGAGGTCGTACAGCTTCTGCTCCGGTTCCGACAACGCCTTCGGCGCCTGCAGCGTCGGGATGATGGCGAAGTGATCGCTGATCTTGGAGTTATCGAAGATGCGCTTGTTCGGCTTCACCCAGCCCTTGTCCAGCACCTGCTTTGCGTGCGGCAAGTAGTTGTTGCTCTCCTTCAGCATGGCGAGCGTGTCTTTCACCGTCGGAATGTAATCCTCCGGCAGCGCGCGCGCGTCGGTACGCGGGTAGGTCAGCACCTTGTGTTTTTCGTACAGCGCCTGCGCCAGGCCGAGCGTGTTCTTCGCCGAAAAACCGAAACGGCCGTTGGCCTCGCGCTGCAGGCTGGTCAAGTCGAACAGCAAGGGCGACATCTGCGTGGACGGCTTCGCTTCTTCCGTCACTGTGCCGGTCTTGCCGCGACAAGCTGCAACGATCGATTCCGCCGCGGGCAGCGCCCACAGACGTGAGTCGCGCTGCTCGGGGTCGCCCTCGACGCGCTTGAACTTCGGGTCGAACCAGCGCCCTTCGTAGATTCCCTTCGCCGCAACGAACTCGGCGCGCACTTCCCAATAGTCGCGCGGCACGAAGCGGCGAATCTTTTCTTCGCGTTCCACGACAATAGACAACGTTGGCGTCTGGACGCGGCCAACGGTCGTCAGGAAGAAACCGCCGCCCTTGCTGTTGAACGCGGTCATTGCGCGCGTGCCGTTGATGCCGACCAGCCAGTCTGCCTCGGAGCGGCAACGGGCGGCATCGGCGAGAGGCTGCATGTCAGCGTCGCTGCGCAAATTTGCGAAACCATCGCGGATGGAACCGGCCGTCATGGATTGCAGCCACAGGCGCTGCACCGGCTGCTTGGCCTTCGCGTGCTGCGCGATCAGGCGAAAAATCAGCTCGCCTTCGCGCCCGGCGTCGCAGGCGTTGATCAGGCGGTCGATGTCCTTGCGCTTGAGCAGCTTGGTCAGCACCTTCAGGCGCGATTCGCTTTTTGCGATTGGATTCAGGTCGAAATGTGGCGGAATCACCGGCAGATTGGCGAAACTCCACTTGCCGCGCTTGACCTCGTATTCCTCGGGCGCGGCGATTTCCAGCAGATGGCCCACCGCCGACGACAGCACGTAGTCGTCGCTCTCGTAATATTCGTCATGCTTCGCGAAACCGCCCAAAGCGCGCGCGATGTCGTTCGCGACAGAAGGCTTTTCAGCAATGATCAGGGCTTTGGACATGACTCGATTCTAGTTAGGGACTGGCATGAGGCCGGGTAACAGCGGCTTGCGCCACCGTGGTTCGGGCTCGTTAACGTCCGCTTTATAGCATATGGCGTGCGGCGCGCGGTTTGGCATTTAGCGAAACGCGGGCTGCCGGACGGTGAATGTGGGCGCTTCGTGATGCAACCGCCTGAGGCGTTTCAGCTTGTGAGTGCGCTTGCCTGAACCTGGTCTAGGCGGCGACCAGCGCAGGACGTATTTTTGGCGCGCCAGCCATGCCCGGCAATGCGCTCAAGTCCGTCAACATCCTTGCAACGATGGACGTTTGCGGCAAAACCGTGCCAAAAAACCGCGTGGTAACAGCGTCCTCGATCAATATGGTCGGGAAGTTCTCCACATCGAGATCGTCGAACCGGTCCGCCTGGTTTTCAATATCGATCCATGCGAAGCAGATGTCCGGATGAGCATCGGCAAGCTTGTCAAACCCCTCCCGATAATCCCGGCAGGTCCCGCACCACTCGGCGCACAAGCACGCAACGAGCAGTGTGCCGGCGCTTGCCATGCGCTCGGCAATCCGGTCGGCGTCGGTGTCGAGGTTCAGCGCGGGCATGTTTCCTTACGGTCCTTTCCTGAGCGGCGTGAAGATTTGATGCGACGTAGCAAACGTCTGATTTTGTGGCGAATGTAGCATGACGTCAGAAGATCAGCGTTCGAGGCGGGTAAATCGGCCGCCGGGCAATGCACCTATTCGCCCTGACATTTCAAGTTGCAGCAACAGGCTTTGCAGCGTGGCGCCATTCATTTCGGTCCGTTCAGCAAGAATTTCAAGCGTGGCCGGGGAATGGCCCAGGGCATCGAGCAGACGGGCGGCGTCGGGATCTTCGACTTTCGCCGATGCCCACGACGCCGTCGCCGGCTGGCTGACCCGGGGGCTTTGTAGCGCCAGCGCAAACTCGCCTTCAGCCGCTTCCCGCTCGCCGGGGTCTTTGGCAACACGCGCCTTGCCGCGTTTGCGTCCCTTCGGCGCGACGTCCGCTTCGGTTTCTATCTTGAAACCGAACTCTTCGAGAATGTCTTCCGGCGTCTCAACCAGTTTTGCTCCCTGCTTGATCATCCGATGACACCCGCGCGCAAGCGGCGCGTGGACCGATCCGGGCAGGGCGAAGACGTCACGCCCCATTTCGTTCGCGAGTCGAGCTGTGATCAGCGATCCCGAGCGCATCGCGGCTTCGACAATGAATACGCCGCTCGAAAGCCCGGCGATGAGCCGGTTGCGCTGCGGGAAATTCGCCGACCGGGCCGGCGTGCCGAGCGGCCACTCGGAGACAATCGTGCCGTTTGCCGCGATTTCGTGCGCCAGCGCGTGGTGCGATGACGGATAAACCAGATCCGCGCCCGTCCCGATGACCGCGATCGTCCCGCCCGTGCCGCTCATGCCGCCCCGATGCGCGGCAGCATCGATACCGAGCGCAAGTCCCGATACGACCGCGAGGCCAGCATTGGAAAGCGCGTGCGCGAACCGGTTCGCGTCTTCAATACCTTGGGGCGTTGCGCTCCGGCTGCCGACAATGGCAACAGCGCGCGATTGCAACAAATCGAGCCGTCCCTTTACATATAGCAAGGGAGGCGGATCGGGCATGGTCAGGAGCGCCGGCGGGTACGCGGTATCGGCGAGCGTGACGATCGAATTCCCTTCGATGGACGCCCATTCCAGCGTCCGACCAAGGCATTCGTCGAAGGTGCCGAGTTCTGAAGATGGCGGCGGCGCGACGACCGCTCGCGCCGCTTTCTCCCCTGCGATGGCTGCCAGCGCCCCGAACGACTGGTCCAGCACCGCGTGCGGACTGCCGAATTCCGCGAGCAACGCGCGCAACGCGATGGGCTGCAAGCCGCCTGCATTCGCAAGGCGCAGCCAGGCCGAAACATCGTTCGGATCAGTTACGCCCAAGCGGGGCGCAGCGGCGGTCGTCGGCAACAGGAAAGGCGTCATGTTAAAATTTTCACATACCGAAATAGAAAAGCTTGACCGAGCGGGCACATTGGAAGACGCAGGGACAAGGCGTTGCCGCAAGATCCGCGGCGCTGAACCGGCATTGAATCGACAGGATTCAGCCCAATCATCTTCTCGATACCGGCAATCTTTTACAACCTGGCCGAATGGCCGACTATCGCGCGCTGCGGCGTGCATCGATAATCTGAATCATGGCTCTGCTACACATACTCACCTACCCGGACAAGCGGCTCCACAAGGTCGCAAAACCCGTAGAAGTCGTCGATGACCGGATTCGCAAGCTCGTCGCGGACATGGCCGAAACCATGTACGCGGCGCCGGGCGTCGGCCTTGCCGCGACCCAGGTCGACGCGCATGAACGCGTGATCGTGATCGACGTCTCGGACACGCATGACCAGCTTCAGGCATTTATCAACCCTGAAATCATCTGGTCGAGCGACGAGAAGAAGGATCACGAGGAAGGCTGTCTGTCCGTGCCGGGCATCTACGACTTTGTTGAGCGGCCTGAGCAAGTGCGCGTGCGAGCGCTGAACGAGAAGGGCGAGACGTTCGAGATCGACTGCGAGGGTCTGCTCGCGGTGTGCATCCAGCACGAAATGGATCACCTGACGGGACGTGTGTTTGTTGAGTACCTGTCGTCGCTCAAGCAGACGCGGATTCGCGGCAAGATGAAAAAGCTCGAAAAGGCGCTGTGACGCGCCGGTTCACGAAGTTCGATGTGGAATTTTGCAGGTTGGTGAATCGATGACTCAATCGCTGCGTGTCGTGTTTGCAGGAACGCCTGAATTTGCGGCCGCCGCGCTGGCCGCCATTCACGCTGCCGGTTTCCAGGTGCCACTCGTGCTGACTCAACCTGACCGCCCCGCCGGGCGCGGCATGAAGCTCGCCACGAGTCCCGTGAAGCGCTTTGCACTCGAGCATGCTCTTGAAGTCGCCCAGCCTACGTCCTTGCGGCGCAACGGCAAGTACCCGGAAGAAGCGGCTGCGGCTATCGAACGGCTGAAAAACACGCCGCACGACGTCATGGTGGTTGCGGCCTACGGGCTGATCCTGCCGCAGGAAGTGCTCGATATCCCGCCGCTTGGCGCAATCAACATTCACGGATCGTTGTTGCCGCGCTGGCGTGGCGCGGCGCCCATTCATCGGGCGATTGAAGCGGGTGACGCTGAGACAGGCATCACCCTCATGCAAATGGATGCCGGTCTCGACACGGGCGCGATGATCCGCGAAGGGCGGATCGCGATCTCGCCGCACGACACGACAGCGACGCTGCATGACCGCATGGCGCAACTGGGTGCGGATCTCGTAGTCGATGCCCTGCGCGATCTCGAACGCAACGGCTCGCTGCCCTCCACACCCCAGCCGCAAGACGGCGCGACCTACGCTGAAAAGATCGCGAAGCATGAAGCCGCGCTCGACTGGCGTCGTCCGGCGAGCATGCTGGCACGGCAGATTCGCGCGTTCGATCCGTTTCCCGGTGCGTTTGGAACCATCGACGGCGTCGCGGTGAAGATCTGGGCGGCCGAACCCATTGAGTTCGAAGCGAACGAAGATGCAGGCGTGATCGTGGATAGTGGCGCAGAAGGGGTAATCGTGGCTTGCGGTCAGGGCGCGTTGCGCGTCACGCAACTGCAAAAACCGGGCGGCAAACGCCTGCCGGTGCGCGAGTTCCTCGCTGGATCGCCTATTGTTAAAGGACAGCGCTTCGAGCTTCGCGAAGTCGCGCCGGGCGCCTGAAGTCGCTGCAGCCGGTAACTCACGCAGCGGCCCCGTGTCTTCTTCGTGACCGGAGGCGCATTCGTTGCCACCAATAATTGAATTATTCCGCAATGCCCTTATCTAACATTTTGCTTACAGTACATGATCGATCGATTCGGTCAGGCAAATGGGCCGACATGGCCGATCGCGCTATATGCGCATTGATATCTGGGTAAGGAGTTCAAGACATGTTCAATTGGGTCAAAACCGCGATGCTGATGGCAGCGATCACGGCCCTTTTTGTCGTGATTGGTGGAATGATCGGCGGCAGCAAAGGAATGGCGCTCGCGCTGGTCGTCGCTCTCGCGATGAATTTTTTCTCGTACTGGTTCTCCGACAAGCTCGTGCTGAAGATGTACAACGCACGGGAAGTCGACGAAGCCACCGCGCCGCAGTTCTACCGGATGGTGCGCGAACTGGCGACCCGGGCGCAGTTGCCCATGCCGAAGGTGTATCTCATCGACGAAGCCGCGCCTAACGCGTTCGCCACTGGCCGCAACCCGGAGCACGCGGCA
>NZ_JBSIPA010000220.1:0-10419 GCF_053574605.1 Caballeronia sp. M23-90
TTGCCGTCTTCACGGCTCGCGCCGGTGCCGGAACAGCGGTCGCCACGCAAGCATCGGCTCCGGGCGAAACCTTCGCGCCGGTGAAGTCATCGGAGCAACTTGATCTCGCGGTGAAAGCCGCTGGACGTCCGGCAATGCTCGATTTCTACGCCGACTGGTGCGTCTCGTGCAAAGAGATGGAACATCTCACGTTCAGTGATTCGAGAGTGCGCGCACGCTTGGCACAGCTCAATCTCCTGCGCGCGGATGTGACTGCGAACAATACCGACGACCAGGCCCTGCTCAAGCGTTTCAAGCTTTTCGGACCGCCGGGCATCATCTTCTTCGATGCCCAGGGCAATGAAGTCGCACGCGTAGTAGGCTACGAATCGGCCGACAAGTTTTTGCAGAGCCTCGACAAGCTTGGGGCGCCTACGACGTAGAACATTAACCGTACGGAAAACGAAAAAGGCGACGCATTGCGTCGCCTTTTTCGTTCCCATCATGCCGGCTATTTCGAAGCCCGCAGAATCCGGGCAGCGTCCAAAGCAAAGTACGTGAGCACGCCATCTGCTCCCGCGCGCTTGAACGCCAGCAGCGATTCCATTATGGTCTTGTCGTGATCGAGCCAGCCATTTTGCGCGGCGGCCTTGATCATGGCGTACTCACCGCTGACCTGATACGCATAAGTCGGAAAACGAAACTCCTCCTTCACGCGATACACAATGTCCAGGTACGGCATGCCCGGCTTGACCATCACCATGTCGGCGCCTTCTTCAATGTCCATGCGGACTTCGCGCATGGCTTCATCGGAATTGGACGGGTCCATCTGGTAGGTCATCTTGTTGCTCTTGCCGAGATTCGTGGCCGAGCCAACGGCATCGCGGAACGGACCATAGAACGCCGATGCGAACTTCGCCGCGTACGCCATGATTCGTGTGTGCACGTGGCCATCGCTTTCGAGCATTTCGCGGATCGCACCGATACGCCCATCCATCATGTCCGAAGGCGCGACGATATCCACGCCCGCTTCAGCTTGCGTACGAGCCTGGTCGACGAGGATCTCGCTGGTTTCGTCGTTGATGACGTAGCCTTGTTCGTCCAGGACGCCGTCCTGGCCGTGGCTGGTGTACGGGTCCAGCGCGACATCGGTGAGCACGCCCAGTTCGGGGAAGTGCTTCTTCAACTCGCGCACGGCGCGCGGAATGAGGCCCTCGGGGTTGGTCGCCTCGCGGCCGTCGGGCGTCTTCAGCGACGGCTCGATGGCAGGGAAGAGCGAAATAACCGGCACACCCAGTTCCATGCACTGCTCGGCGACTTTCATCAGCAGGTCGACGGACGTACGCTCGACGCCTGGCATTGAAGGCACGGCCTGACGCAGATTCGTCCCCTCGACGATGAACACCGGATAGATCAAGTCGTTGGTCGACAAGAGGTTTTCACGCATCAGGCGGCGCGAAAAGTCGTCCCGGCGCATGCGGCGCGGACGATGATGCGGATAAAAGCTCATGACGTGTACTCGGGAATTTTTGAAATTGGGAAATTAACGGGAAGACGCGGCTCGGCCAGATGGCGCGTGCGTCGGAGGCGGCTGAGACGCCAGGCGGGGCAGCTCCAGAACCATTTCGAGACAATGGTATATCATACCGATCGAGTGAGGCGCCTGGCGCCGACCTCCCCGCTTCTCCTCCCTGAGCGGGTGCCTGTGGTGATTCGTAAAGGATTCGATCAGGCTGTTTGACCCGCCGTCATGCGGCGGGTTTTTTTATGCCGGGAGCGCGGACCGCTCGAAGCGGGCTTACTGCGCCTCGTCTGCCGGGTCGCTTTCTTCAATCGCCTTGGGAATCAGCCAGCTTTCGATCTTCTCGTGCGCTTCGTCGAGGCCAACGCGCTTCAGTGCCGAAAAGAGCTGGACTGTCAGTTCCCCGCGATATCCGGACGCCGTATATTCCTCGAACGCTTTCTTGGTCGCGCGCAGCGTATTAATGCTTTCCTGGCGCGTCAATTTGTCGCATTTCGTCAATAACGCGTGAATTGGCTTGCCGGTGGGCGCAAACCATTCGAGCATGATCTTGTCGAGCTCGGTCAGCGGGCGACGCGAATCCATCATCAGGATCATGCCGACCAACTGGGCGCGGCTTTGCAAATACGTGGACAACAACGCCTGCCAGTGCAGCTTCGCGTTGCCTGACACTTCGGCATAACCGTAGCCCGGCAAGTCCACCACGTGGGCCCTGGGCTGGTCCGCGGGGCCGATGGCGAAGTAGTTGATGTGCTGGGTGCGCCCGGGCGTCTTGCTCGCGAACGCGAGCCGCTTCTGATTGCACAGCAGGTTGATGGCCGTTGACTTGCCGGCGTTCGAGCGTCCAGCGAACGCGATCTCCGGCTGCGGCGTGGGAGGCAGATCGCGTAAGTGATTGACCGTTGTAAAGAAACGGGCTTGATGGAGCAGGAATGACGACATGGGAAGACCGAAAGTGAAATTCTGTGGAAACTCGAGCTGTAAGGAGCCACTGAATACTGGGCTTGCCCCGACTGGCGTCTTTGCGTTTAGCGAGTTATTGTACAATACGACGGTCGTACGAAGACCAGCCAGGGCACGCAAGACCCAAGCGGGATAAGGAGTGAGACAGGTTTGAAGGCAGATTTCGGGGCGCGCGGCGAGTGATCTTTTTGCCCGTACCGAACTCGTATCGCGTCCCCTGTCGGGTGTCTTGCAGTGCATCGGTAACCGTCGTTTTGCAGAACCTCACAATTCTCACAAGACGAATAACAGGGTACGCGAATGAACCGACTGTACAAGACTCTGATGGCCTTGGAATTAGCAGCAGCATTCGGAGCGGGGTTGGTGGGCTGGACACTCACGGCGCAGACGGTCAATGCAGCGGAGCCCGCAGCGGCCGCGGCGCCTGCCAAGCCCGATATAGCGCGGGGTCAGGCGATTGCCACTCAGGTCTGCGCTTCGTGTCACGGAGCAGATGGCAACAGCGCCGGCGGCGCGTTTCCGAAGCTCGCGGGTCAGCATGCCGAGTACATCGTCAAGCAGTTGAAGGATTACAAGACGCAGCCGGGCGCGAAAGAGCCGGCGCGCAAGAACGCGATCATGGCCGGTATGGCGGCCGCTTTGAACGATCAGGACATGGTCAACGTGGCTGCGTATTTTGAGACGCAGAAAGCGAAGCCCGGTTACGCGCGGGACAAGAACACCGTGCCGCTCGGGATGAAGATTTATCGTGGCGGCATAACGGATAGAGCTGTTCCCGCTTGCGCCGCGTGTCACGGTGCAACAGGTATGGGCGTGCCGGTGCAGTATCCGCGCTTGTCGGGGCAGTGGTCCGATTACACGGCGGCGCAGCTCACCGCGTTCGCCCAAGGAACACGCAACAACAGCGAGCCCATGCATACCATTGCGTTGCGCCTGAATGAAGCGGAAGTGAAGGCGGTGGCGGACTACATCGCGGGATTGCATTGAAGTAGTAATCTGCGCCGCGCGAGGGTCTGCTTTAAGATGCGCGCAGCGTCGTCCGGACGTCACAAGCGTCCGGCATAGTGCGAACCCAGCATACATAAGCATCACGAAGCCGGTCCAGCGAGACCGGCGTGCAAATAAGAAAAAGGGTGGGACGCCGGTCTGGTGCCGGTGCGTCTCCACCCTTTTTTGCTGTTCAGCCGGAGTTTGAATGAGCGTCACCACGTCGGGATTGCAGTCGAAGTCGAGCCGTAGCAGCGTACGTCATGCCATCGAAACAATCAGCTCGATGCGCTTTGCCATCGCGCTGCTTGTGATTCTTGCAATAGCAAGCATCATCGGGACCGTGCTTACGCAGGAAGATCCGTACCCGAATTACGTCAACCAGTTCGGTCCGTTCTGGGCGGATATTTTCCGCGGCCTGAGCCTCTACAACGTGTACAGCGCGTGGTGGTTCATGCTGATCCTGGTTTTCCTGGTGATCTCGGTGTCGCTGTGCGTGATCCGCAACGGCCCGAAGATGATCGCGGACATGAAGAGCTGGAAGGATCGGGTGCGCGAGGGAAGCCTGCGCGCGTTCCATCACAAGGGTGAATATCCGCCGGTGCCGGACTCGCGCACCGAGACCGCTGCCAAGTTGCAACGGCTGTCCGGCAAGATGGGCTACAAGTTCAAGACGCTCGAGACGGAAAGCGGCGCCACGCTGATCGCGGCGAAGCGCGGCGCGATGACGAAGCTCGGTTATATCTCGGCGCATCTGGCGATCGTGGTGATCTGTATCGGCGGTTTGCTCGACAGCAACCTGCCAATCAAGCTGCAAATGTGGCTCTTCAACAAAACGCCGATTGCGTCGAATGAAGTCATCAACGACATCCCGGCGTCGCACCGGTTGTCAACGTCGAATCCTACGTTCCGCGGTTACGCCTGGGTGCCGGAAGGGCAGCACGTCGCGACCGCCATCCTGAACCAGCAGGACGGCTCGCTGATCCAGGATCTGCCGTTTTCCATCCAGCTCGATAAATTCATCGTCGACTACTACTCGACGGGTATGCCGAAGCTGTTCGCAAGCGATATCGTCGTGATCGATCATGCGACCGGCAAGCGCATTCCGGCGCGTGTGGAGGTGAACAAGCCGTTCACGTATGACAACATTTCCATCTATCAATCGAGCTTCCAGGACGGCGGCTCCAAACTTTCCATGACCGCCTGGCCCATGTCCGGCGGCAGCACGAAAACAGTGCCTTTCGAGGGCGCGATTGGCGGAACGGCGCCCATGAGCCCGCAGATCATCGGCGGACAGGGTGAAAGCGTCGAGTTCACCGATTTCCGCGCGATCAACGTCGAAAACATCACGGACGGCAACGGTACGATCGACGCACGCGGTGTCGGCAAGACGCAAACGCTGCGTCAGGCATTCGACGAACGCCTCGGCTCCGGCGCGAAGACATCGCGGCCGACGGATTTGCGCAACGTGGGGCCATCGGTGCAATACAAGGTGCGCGGCACGGACGGACAGGCGCGTGAGTTCAACAACTACATGCTGCCCGTCGACGTGCAAGGCCAGCCGATGTTCCTCGCCGGCATGCGCCTGAGCCCGAACGACCCGTTTCGCTATCTGCGCATCCCCGCCGACGAACAAAGCTCGATCAAACAATGGATGAACCTGCGCGCCGCGCTGGAAACGCCCGCTATGCGTGTCGAAGCGGCGCATCGTTTCGCGCAGCGTTCCGTGCCGGAAGCCAACGCCGACCTGCAGAACCATCTGGAAGAAAGCGCATTGCGCGTGCTGAACCTGTTCGCGGGTGCTGACGAAGCGGGCGTTCCGGCTCAACCCGGCGCAACTGTCGGCGGATTCCAGGCGATCGCGGGTTTCATCGATAAATCGGTGCCGAAGGGCGAGCAGGAAAAAGCGGCCGGCTTATTGCTGCGCATGCTGGAAGGCGCGACGTGGGACTTGTGGCAAATCTCGCGCGCCCAGAACGGCATGCCGGAAGCGCAGGCGGATGCGAAGAACACGCAGTTCGTGCAGTCGTCGATCAATGCGCTTTCGGACAGCTTTTTGTATGGCTCGCCCGTTTTCCTGCAACTTGACTCGTTCAAACAGATCCAGGCGTCGGTGTTCCAGTTGACACGCGCGCCGGGTAAAAAAGTGGTGTATCTTGGCAGCGCCCTGCTGGTACTCGGCATTTTCTCGATGTTTTACGTCCGGGAACGTCGTCTCTGGTTTTGGCTCAAAGATTCGGCAACGGGCGGCACCAGCGTGTTGATGGCAATGTCCACCGCGCGCCGGACGCTCGATTTCGAGAAAGAATTCGCGCAAACGCGCGACGCGATAGGCGCTGCACTCGGTGTCAAATCGCAGCCGGCGGCGCCATCGGCGTCATCGCCAACGTCGGAACCGCCCCCGGACACGAAGTCCGCCGGCTCGCACGATTCAACTCGGTAAGAACATGGACCTCACACAAGCCTCTTCGCAGTCAAAACAGGCGCAGCAGCGCGCGGGCAAAGTGCCCGTCGATTCCGACCTGTTCGACGAACGGCCGTTCCTCAAGCGCCTGGGTGTAACCGACTGGCTATTCGCGCTCGCGATGGTCGCCGGCGCGGGTTTCGCGCTGTATCGGTATCACCCGTTCATGAATTATTACGACAAGCTGGTGCTTTGCGCCGCGGTGCCGACGTTCGTAGTGCTCGGGTGGCGCTGGAAACCGGTGCGGCTGCTGATTGCGTGCATTGCACTGCTGTCGCTGTCGTCGTTGCAGCTTTATCATTCGGATCTGGCCCGCGCCGATACCAACTTCTTCTTGAAGTACTTCCTGTCCAGCCAGTCGGCCATCCTCTGGATGAGCGCGCTGCTCGTTCTGGCAACCGTGTTCTACTGGATTGGCCTGGTCACACGCTCCGCAACCGGCGGCGCGATCGGCTCGAAGATGACATGGGTGGCCGTGCTCATGGGCTTCACGGGGCTGATGGTGCGCTGGTACGAGTCGTATCTGATCGGCTCGGACGTCGGGCATATCCCCATCTCGAACCTGTATGAAGTGTTCGTGCTGTTCTGCCTGATCACGTCTTTGTTTTATTTGTATTACGAAGAGCATTACAGCACGCGCGCCATGGGCGCGTTCGTGTTGCTCGTGATCAGCGCGGCCGTCGGCTTCCTGATGTGGTATTCGATTTCCCGCGATGCGCAGCAGATCCAGCCGCTCGTCCCCGCGCTGCAAAGCTGGTGGATGAAGATCCACGTGCCGGCGAACTTCATCGGATATGGCAGTTTTGCGCTGGCGGCAATGGTCGGCGTGACCTACCTGGTCAAGGAGCGCGGCATTCTGGCAGATCGCCTGCCGTCGCTGGAAGTGCTCGACGACGTCATGTACAAGTCGATCGCGGTGGGTTTCGCGTTCTTCACCATCGCGACCATTCTCGGCGCGTTGTGGGCCGCCGAAGCGTGGGGCGGTTACTGGAGCTGGGACCCGAAGGAAACGTGGGCTTTGATCGTCTGGCTGAATTACGCCGCGTGGCTGCACATGCGGTTGATGAAGGGCCTGCGCGGATCGGTTGCTGCATGGTGGGCGCTGACCGGTTTGCTGGTCACGACCTTCGCTTTCCTTGGCGTCAACATGTTCCTCTCCGGACTTCACAGCTACGGCAAGCTGTAACTTTTACGTTAAGCCCAGTTTAAAAACCGCCATGCATGATCTGCTGGCGGTTTTTTTATTGCCAGGGCGGAATACGTGAAACCAAATGGGTGTTTGCCACGAATATAGCTAGTAGAGCGGCAGCGCCCACGCCGGGCGCAACGCATTGAGGAGCATCGAGATGTTGATCAAGAACAATAGCCGTCTTTTCGGCGATGAAATCCCCCGCAGCGAAATTACGCCGCGTGCGTTCTTTGAGAATCGCCGCCGTGTGTTGAAAGCCGCAGGCGCGCTTGCCGCGACCGGACTGGTCGGCGTCAACGGTGAAGCGTTCGCAACCATGACATCGCCCGATGCAAAGGGCCAGAAGCTCGTGGCGACCACGAACACGAAGTTTGTCGCGATGGACAAGGTCACGCCACTCAAGGACATCACAAGCTACAACAACTTCTACGAATTCGGCACCGACAAGGGCGATCCCGTTCAAAACGCGCATTCGCTGCGCCCGCGTCCGTGGAAGATTTCGGTGGAAGGTGAGGTCAAGAACGCGAAGGTGTATGACATCGATGAAATCCTGAAGCTCGCGCCGCTCGAAGAGCGTATCTACAGGCTGCGGTGCGTGGAAGGCTGGTCGATGGTCATTCCGTGGATCGGCATTCCGCTCGCCGAGATCGTCAAGCGTGCACAGCCGACGGGCAACGCCAAATTCGTGCAGTTCATCTCGCTTGCCGATCCGTCGCAGATGCCGGGATTGTCCACGCCGATTCTCGACTGGCCGTATTCGGAAGGCTTGCGCATGGATGAAGCCATGAACCCGCTGACCTTGCTGACGGTGGGTTTATACGGGGAGGTGCTGCCGAACCAGAACGGCGCGCCCGTGCGGATCGTCGTGCCCTGGAAGTACGGCTTCAAGAGCGCAAAGTCGCTGGTGAAGATTCGTTTCGTCGAGAAAGAGCCGAAGACGAGCTGGAACGAATATGCGCCCGCCGAGTACGGCTTCTACTCAAACGTGAATCCGAACGTCGACCATCCGCGATGGAGCCAGGCGACCGAGCGGCGCATCGGTGAAGACGGATTTTTCACGCCGAAACGCAAGACGCTGATGTTCAATGGTTATGGCGATCAGGTTGCATCGCTGTATCAGGGCATGAACCTCAAGGCCAACTTCTAAGGAGCAACGGATGGCTTCGGCTTCCGATGTAAAGCCCCGACCCGCCGCGCGGACTACCGCGCCGGCCACAAAGACGAACTGGATCAAGCCGGCGAAAGTCGCCGTCTTCCTGGGCGGCTTGTATCCGCTCGCGCGCATTGTCTTGCTTGGATTTACGGGCGGATTGGGCGCGAATCCAATCGAGTTCATTACGCGATCCACTGGTCTCTGGACGCTTGTTTTTCTGTGCATCACACTGGCTGTGACGCCGGTTCGCCGTCTGACAGGATTCAACGCGCTGCTGCGTTTTCGCCGCATGATCGGGCTGTTCGCGTTCTTCTACGTAGTGCTGCACTTCACAACGTACATCTGGTTCGACAAATGGTTCGATGTCTTCGCTATCTTGAAGGACATCGCCAAGCGGCCGTTCATCATGGTCGGGTTCGCGGCGTTCGTGCTGCTGATTCCGCTCGCGATCACATCGCCGAAAGCGATGGTCAGGAAACTCGGCCGCCGCTGGCAGACGCTGCACAAGCTTATTTACCCGATCGCCGCGCTCGCCATCCTGCATTTCTGGTGGATGAAAGCGGGCAAGCACGATCTGATCTTGCCGAAGATCTATGGGGCGATCGTGGTCGTATTGCTGGCTTGGCGCGTGATTGTCTGGCTGCGCGGAAGAATGACCAAAGCTCGTATGGCTTGAGGCTCCAAAATGCAAAAAGGGCGACGCCATGCCGAGCGTCGCCCTTTTCTATTGCGCGGAAAACTCAATCCGGAAAGATCGATTCCCCGGCGAACAGATCCTTCACTTCTTCACGTTCACGCACGAGACGCGCGCGTTCGTGATCGACCATCACTTCGGCGGCGCGCGGGCGCGTGTTGTAGTTCGAGCTCATGACGAACCCGTACGCGCCGGCCGAGAAGATCGCAAGCAGATCGCCTTGTTCGATGGCAAGCGAGCGGTCCTTCCCCAACCAGTCGCCGCTTTCACACACGGGACCGACCACGTCGTAGAGTTCGGCCTTCGCCGCGCTCGTTCCCACCGCTTCAATGCGGTGAAACGCCTGATACATAGCGGGACGCGCGAGGTCGTTCATGGCGGCATCGACGATAGCGAAGTTTTTCTCCGCACCCGGCTTCAGATATTCCACGCGCGTGAGCAACAGCCCCGCGTTGCCAACCAGCGAACGTCCCGGCTCGAAATACACTTCACGCTCGCCATGTCCGCGCTTCTCGATATGCGCGAGCACCGCTTTCACGAATTCACCGATGGCAGGCGGCGTCTCGTCGTCGTAGGTGATGCCGAGTCCACCGCCGACATCGATGTGATGGATCTTCGTCCCGTCTGCTTCGATCTGCTCGACGAGATCAAGCAGCTTGTCGACGGCGTCGAGGTACGGACTCACTTCCGTGATCTGCGAACCGATATGGCAATCGATGCCAATGACATTCAGGTTCGACATGGCTGCGGCTTGCGCGTAGGTCGCGCGTGCATCGCTGAACGCTACGCCGAACTTGTTCGACTTGAGACCCGTGGAAATATACGGATGCGTCTTTGCGTCGACATCGGGATTTACGCGCAACGAAACCGGCGCCTTCTTGCCGGTCGACCTGGCGACTTCGTTGAGTGCGTGCAGCTCAGGAATCGACTCGACGTTGAAGCATTTGACGCCGGCATCGAGCGCTTCACGCATTTCCCACACCGACTTGCCCACGCCCGAAAACACGGTGTTTTCCGCCTTGCCGCCCGCTGCAAGCACGCGCGCCAGTTCTCCCGACGAGACGATGTCGAAGCCCGCGCCCAAACGCGCGAACACGTTCAGCACGGCCAGATTGCTGTTCGCTTTCACCGCGACGTGGATGGTGGCGCGGCGGCCTTTGCACGCATCGGCGTAAGCTTGATAGGCGTCGGTCAGCGCGCTGCGCGAGTACACGTACAGCGGCGTGCCGAACTGTTCGGCTAACGATGCCGCCGAAACGCCTTCGACTTGAAGCACGCCATCGGCGCGCGAGAATACGGATTGGGTCATGACTTTTCTGGTCCGGCTGACGCGCATGCGTCATTTGAATCGCGCTATGAATTGCACAAACAGTCGCACAAACACGTCGCAAACGTGGCGAGGCAAAAATTTAGTCGCCGGCTGACGCGGCCTTGGGTACTGACGCGGATGGTTTCAAATTGTCGTCGG
>NZ_JBSIPA010000221.1:0-10389 GCF_053574605.1 Caballeronia sp. M23-90
TCGACCGTGGCCGAGCCGGTCGCCTGGCGCAGCGCAACGGCGATCAGCCATGCCAGCAGAATGAGCGGCATGTGCGAACCGATGGCAATCTTCCCGATCGTGGTGCTGATCCCTCCCAACACCAGCGTTTGCTTCAGGCCGCCACCGGCGCCGATCGTCAACAGCAGCGCGCAGATAGGCGGCAGGCTTTTGCGCAGGATGCCACTCACTTTGTCGCGCGGCATGCCACGCGTCCAGCCCAACGCGACGATTGCGAATAGAACGGTGAGTCCAAGAGCAATCAGCGGCTCACCGAGAAAATTGAGCGTATCGAATAGCAGCGTTTCGGGCTTGACAGCTAGTTTCGCTACGGTTCGGCCGAGCATCAACAATACGGGCAAAAGTATCGTCAAGAGCGAGATACCGAAGCTGGGGGCGTCGAGCGCACCGGCACCATCCATCTTCGATGCAAACAACTTGCCCATCTCCTCCGGTTCGTCGACGTGCATCCGGCGCGACAGCCATATCCCATACACGGGGCCTGCAAGGATCACAGCAGGAATTGCGATGATGAAACCAAGACCCATCGTAATTCCAAGATCCGCATGCAGTGCGCTCACCGCGATAAGCGGGCCCGGGTGCGGCGGCAGCAGCGCATGCAGCGTCGTCATGCCGGCCAGCGCTGGGATTGCGATCCGTAAGATCGGCTGTTTCGAGCGGCGCGCCATCACGAAGATGATCGGCACCATCATGACAAGGCCGACTTCAAAAAAGAGCGGCAAGCCGATCACGATTGCCACCAGCGCCATCAACCAGGGCAAGGACCGTGGCGTGGAGTGATCGAGAATGGTCGAGACCAGCCTGTCAGCCGCACCTGACTCCGCCATTAATGCACCGAGCATCGCGCCGAGCGCGATGATGATCCCGACGTCGCCCAGCAGGCCGCCCGCGCCTTTACTAAAAGCGCTCGCGACGGCCTCAAGTGGCAAGCCTGCGGTAAAGCCAGCGACGAAAGTACCAACGAGTATCGATAAAAACGGCGCCAGTTTCAGCGCGCTAATAAGAACAATGATCGATGCCAATCCGAGCGCGCATGCGATGAGAAGACGCGTGTCGTGGTCGGACCACGCGGCGAAAGTCGAAGTCAGATGCACTGAAATGCCTTTGGCTGAATGAGAGAAGAGGCTAGCGTACCCGCGGCTGTTCGCCGTCGCTTAGTGGCGGCGATTTTACGAGTGCTTGCTTACGGGATGCTTGGAGCGGCATCGTGGAACGGTAGCGGGGTTGTGAATAGACCATCGGTGGTTCTAGCCGTATTTTTTTGATCACTATATTTGAGCATCGACATCTACATGACTACACAGCAAGCTCTCCCTTTATCGCGTCAAGCACATGCGCGGGGGGTACGACCCAAATGGAATCGAGCATCTCATCCTGTGAGCGCCGTTCATGTTTGTCTTGCTCTAAGTCGTGTTCGGCCGGACTTTATGCGCATAAAGCGTCGTGCGGTCGACGCAGGCCAGTAAGCCGCTGATGCAAAGGCTCGCCACTCGGTCGCAAAAATTAGACTCCAGCAAGGGCCGCGATAGTACTGTCCACGCCACCGAACCTTGACGCATAAGTCGCAAGTCGACTTTATGCGCATAAACTCCGCCGATTTCTTGACCGAATGGCCAACCACCTACGTTATCGCTAGAATTTTTCAGCTTCTAATGTAAAATTCAAAAAGCTAAATTTGGGAGCAAAACGTGGCAGCTGAAATCATTGCGATCACGCAACAGAAGGGTGGAGTGGGTAAGAGCACGATCGCAATGCACTTAGGCGCTGCGTTTCACGAAAAGGGGAAACGGGTGCTCGTCGTAGACGCTGACGGCCAAAATACCCTAGTGCATTGGGCCAGCGCTGCGTCGGACGAGGCGAGTGGCATTCCGTTTCCCATAGTGAATCTTTCCGAGGCAGGCGCTCAGATCCATCGCGAGATCAAGAAGTTCGTGAATGATTACGACATCATCGTGGTTGACTGTCCGCCATCCATCACCGAGAAGGTTTCTGGTGTGGTGCTTCTCGCCGCAACCGTTGCCATAGTTCCGACGTCCTCATCTCCTGCTGATTATTGGTCAAGCGTAGGTCTGGTCAAGCTCATCCAGCAAGCCCAGGTCATGAACGAAGACCTGCATGCGGTGTTTCTCCTTAACAAGACCGAGGAGAAGCGGATGTTGACTCGAGAACTGAAGCGGGCCCTCGAAGAATTAGGCTTCCCCTTGCTCAAGACGCAGATCCCAACACGGGAGTGCTACAAGCAGGCAATGGCTTTGGGTCAGACCGTGCTCCAGATGAGCGACAGAGGTTCACGCCTTGCCGCGGCCGAAATACGTGCGTGTGCAGACGAAGTTCTCGCCATGCTTCCCTGACTTTATGCGCATAAAGGACCCTGAATGAAACCGAATCCGTTTGCCAAAGGCTTCAAGGCCCGGCCCGACACAACGAGCAGCGAGAAGCGTACAGCGCTCGATCGCATTAACGCGATCGACGAAATCGTTAATCAAGAGGCGGGCAACGACAAGCAAGTGACCGGCAGATCCAGCGGATACACTGAAGCCGAATACGAGGGTGACACACAGAATCCGGAATCGGATGCGTTCAAAAGCTGGCGCCGAAAAAATCGTTACGTTCAGGGTCAAGTGATCGAATTGCCGTTGAAAGCAATCAAACCGAGTCCGTTTAATCCTCGCCACTTTTACCTGAAAGCATCGATCGCCGAGCTGGCCGTCAATCTCGCCAAGCAAGGTCAGCAGCAGGCCATTCACGTGATACCCGACCATGATAATCCCGGCACTTTCTTTGTAAGCGATGGAGGGCGGCGAGTTCGTGCTCTCAAAGAAGCCAATAAGGAAACAGTGAAGGCGATTGTCATCGATCTCCCGATCGGGATCGAAAGCTATAAGCTTGGATATGATCTGAACGTACAGCGCGACTCCCAGACAGTCTTCGACAACGCTGTCGTCTGGAAGCGTTTCCTTGAAGAAAACTACTTTCAAAGCCAGCGGGAACTCGCCGATCATCTAGGTCTGGACGAATCGACCATCGCGGTCGCGCTGGCTATCGCGAAGCTACCCGAAAATGTGATGCACGAGATGGTTGCTCGGCCAGACCGGTTCGGCTCGAACATGGCGTATCAGGTCTCGCGGTTCCACAGTGCACGAGGCGCGGATGCGACGCTGCGCCTGATCAACAAGATTGCGTCCGACGATCTGAGTACCCGACAAGTCGCGGACATCGTGAAAGGGCGCGCTAGCGCGCAAGAGACACCGAAGCCAACCGGTCGCCAACGCTATGCTCAGCGACTGGAAATCAAACTGGAGGGGATTGCCGTGGGCGATCTTAAAACCTACGGCGATGACCGACTTGAGTTGCGATTGCGTGGCCTGTCGAAGGATAAGCGCGACGCGCTGCTGCAGCAGATAGAAATGATGCTGCAGACAGAATCTGGTAATCCGTAGTCCCGTAGCGACTCATCCACCACGGCGCCAGACACGAAAGTCTTGCGCCGTACAACCGCCGTTTTAGTCTACGCTGCGCGGTTCTGATTCAATGTGAACGCCAGCAGATCCCCATCGGTCGGCTCTCCCCAAGTCTTGCGTGCGAGCCAATCGAAGAAGGACGTTTCCCCCATCTTCGAGTCGAGTCCGCGCTTACGCCAGTCGTCGCGCATGTGACCGCCGAGCTCCGGAAGTACATCTTCCTCGAAGGTCTGGCGCGCCAATTCACGTTCCGACTCACCTTGCTCCTCGTACAGCGCGCGAGCTTCCTTCCGACGATAAACCGAAAACTCGCTAAGCAGGCGCGCTTTGAGATCGTCTGCCGGCGCGCCGTTGGTTTTCGCGGGGGCCGTTGCCGCAGGCAACGCCTCGAGTTGGGGCGCGTAACCCTTTTTCAAAGCATCTTTGAATAGCGCCGCCGCGCTTCTTACCGGGGGCAACGAGGTACTCCGCATCCGTTGCTCGGTCATTTGCAATGCGGCCCGAATCCGGTTTTCCTCGCTGTCTGCGTAGAGCGTTTGGGCATCTTTCAGGGGTATGCCGATCTTGACCATCCGATCAACCAGCGTACTGTCAAAGACATTCGGGTGTTCATCGAGTGCAAGCATGGGTTGCTTGCGCTCAGTTACGCGGAACTGTATCTCCGCGACTCGTCGTCCTTCCCTGTGTTCGATCAACTCGACGAAAATATTTGTCACCGCGTTGACTTCGGCGATGGCCGGCCGGAGATAGTCGCGCTTGAAATATTTGTATTCGCGCTTCGCTTCGTCGCCGGCTTCAGTATCGGGCGTGCCCGACAAGATCGGCCGCCACCATTCCCACGTCTCACGCATGGTGAGATGACTCGGATTTGTCAGATATCGGACGCAGATTTCGTAGAGAGCCAGGCCGGCGCTGCTTCGCAACTGACTCTGAAACTGCAGACTCAGGCGAGCGTATTGCACCGGATCCAGCAGCTTTTTCTTGATCTTTGGTGCGAAGGAAAATTCAACCCACACGCGCCTGGTCGCGGGATCCTCAAGAATTTCCGCGTCCGCGATCAACGTCGATATCCCCCATTTCCGGCCTGGCTTTTGGCTGGAGGTGCCCGTGCTCCACTCGACCTGAACCGACACCATCCGGCGCAGGTGCTCTTTGACCAAAGCGGTATCGTTGGAATCGAACGCTGAATTTGCGACGATATCCGACAGCAACGCCCGATAGGTATCACCAGATTCGTCGGCCTGCTGTGCGACGGCCAGCAAGACGTTGAACAACTTGCGAGTCAACAGGGTGATCTTTCCGCTCTTGGGCTGAATTGCAATAGCCTCAACGGCCTTTCGCAGCTCCGCCGAACTCGGGCTCACCACGTCAGTCTTCTTCGCGCGTTTGGTTGCCATGCTTGGTGTCAGGGAGAATTTTGGGAAAGGATACCGGCGACGGTGACGCTCGTCTACAGGCACAAACTCACCCTTGAGCGGTGATCAGCAACTTGCGCACCGAACTCACTGAGGTGCGCTCCCGAAAGTTCTCACCCTCACCATTCGTCGCCCGCCTCGCGTATCCCCGCGCCACGCGGGTAAACGGTTTGGCGCATTCTTTTGCTTGTATTTTGGCGCCCGAACTACGATCCCGTATTACCTCACCCAAAAAAATTTTTCGATTGCGCATGTCTTCCGCCAAAACTGCCCACCGTCGAAAAGCGGCTTTCTCCGTGCAGAGGCTGCCAAATTCTTATTGAATACCACTTACGAAGGCTGTTTCTCTTGATTCCTGACGATTGCGCTCCTGAAAACACTCACCGTTACCTCAGTTTGAAGCCTCATTCTGCTTTAAACACCGAGTGACGCGCCCATCCGCGTGAACCATCACTGCTCCCGAATTCCCTCACCTTCGTCCCCACGATGACACCCGGGCCTGAAATAAACGATGGGGCACCTCCCGTAAAGCCTCACCTTTGCGGCACATCCAAGCGATTTCGAGGTCCAGCCGTGTGCCAAATCCGCCGGACACGCCCAATTACGACGATCCAAGACCCCGCAAAAGCTCACCGTAGCCAAGGATCTAAGGTCTGTGGCGCCGACTTCTACTCAAATCGCAGCCTCCCGAAAAGTCTCACCCTAAGCACGAGATGCTGTCGGCATCTGCCTTATATTCTTATTACTATCAACATGTTAGGTGATGAAGTCAGGGTTTTCAGATGGCGAGCGGCGGTTGAAAAACGTCGAGGTGCAAGAGGGGCTCCCGAATACACTCACCGATGGATCACTACTGGGTACTCGCTGGCATGGCAAATGACGGTTGATGCCCCCCGAAAAAGCTCACCTTTACCGCCTCTAGCTCAAATACCCCTTAAAACCGAGAATATTAGGCCTTTAAGGTTGAAACTTCACTCCCGAACCCTCCCGTAACTCCTCACCTTAAGCCGCAAACATCGCAGGCGATCACGCAAGCATTCGGTCTTGGCGCCTGTATAACCTCACCCTCGAGTGACGTTGGCCCCCGTGAACCCTCACCATTAGGTAATAATGACCGATTATAACTGGATTTTTTGCGTTTTCTTAGCCCCCGCAAACACTCACTTAACGAATTGATGTCGCAGATGCTCCTTGTCTACTGGGCGGGCTTGTTCACTACGCGATCTCCCGAATAATCTCACCTGTCAAAACGGCACGACTCCCGAATCCGCTCACGGATGCTCCCGTGATGACTCACTGTCGTTCCTGAACCCCATCACCTCCAGCCCCCGTCAGCGCTCACCTTCTATCCCGCAGACACTCACCTTTGCGTCCGGAAAGCCTTACTCCATAAGGGTTTGCCGTGGCGTTAACGTTTTTAACTAGGGTTCAAAGGTGTTTACTTCTAATACTCTCAAGACGGGGAGATTCTAGATAGAGCACCGTTACACCCCTCCGGCTCGTGAAACATCGTCGAAGCAGTCACGGCCCAAACAAACTGCTAGTAATCAACAAGTTAAGCTATTAAGCTCTACATGTTTCACGGAAACCACTGCCGTCGGAAGGTTATATTGGCATAACGGAGCACGAGCGCTTGCAAAGCTTGCTTAGTTCTCAGCTTTCTTTGGAATCGTAGTGATTGCTACGTAATGTATTATTTATCGAACGAAATAAGTGCCGGGAGGGTTTATGAATGATGAAGAGCGCCTCGATCTGCGTACTGAGCTTGCTGAGTTAAAAGCCAATGGCGCACGACGGCAAGACCTTTCGCAACATGCATGCAAGCGGCTCTTCTTCGATTTCGGCATCCGGCCATCCATGGCTACCGTAAGGGACCTAACTCAGACCGGAAGCGCAAGCGACATCCCGAAGGATATCGATGCGTTCTGGACCCGAATTAGGTCGGCGTCCCGAATTCGCATCGATGGTGGCGCGATTCCCGATGCTTTGCAGGAGCGCGCAGGCGAACTCCTTGGGCAACTGTTTCAGGAAGCAAGGCATTTAGCCAGTCAATCGCTCGAGATAGAACGTAACGCAGCAAAGAGCGACGCGGACACCGCATTGAGTCGTCTTCACGATTTCGAAGTACGGTTCGCTACCGTCAATGAAGCGCTCCTACGAAGCGAAGCGCGGGCGGACGCGGCGTTGGCACACAATTCTGCATTGGAAGCAGAAATGCATGCGCTCCGTGACCGGGATTCAAACGCTCAGGGCGGTCTCCACGCGTTAATCCAGCGTCTGGAGGGTGAAAACGATGCCCTGACCAAACGTCTCGATGCCCAACAACTGACAAACGCCACGTTACGTGATCGACTGGATACCTTGAATTACGAATTGCGGCAGAACACGGAGCACTATGCGCAGCAGATCAAGGACGCGGTGAGTGAGGCTGAGCGGCGCGTCAAGCCGATGCTGGTTGAACTCGATTCGCTTCGCGGCATGGCCGCGACGTACCAGACGAGTGTGCGCCAGGCCAGTCAGAAAGAATTTGATTTCATCCAGCAACTCAGCACTGCGAAAGCGCGCGCCGACCGACTTGAGCTGCAATTGCGCGAGAAATCCGACGAAATCGATGAACTCTCCTCCGAGCGCGACACCCTTCGCGCGCAAAGCGGAATCAGTAGAAGTGCAGCCCGGCTCATTTGCTCGTTGGTCGAAGAAGGACGGTTATTGAACAAGGAAATTCTGGCGCTAGGCACCGAAGTCGACGCGTTTATCGTGCTGCCGTCGCGTTGTCCAACATGCATGGCTGGTGAGCCCGAACTTGCTCAGCACGGAAACGAGTTCGAGCTTTCGTGCCCTGATTGTGAGCGATCGTCGGGTGCCACGGCGTCACGGATTATGGCTGTCGCATGTTTCAAGACCGCAGAAATGCTCGATGCGAGCCAGCAAGTCGAAAGGTGAGGTTATTCGGGACCTGTTTTTCCGGCGGATCGTTCGTCCGCAACCGAAGCGTCATGCTTTGCATGGGCCAAATCACGCTCCCGTATTTCCTCACCTTTCCAGCGTTCCCACGCCCGATGCAGCCTGTGCGCTGAAATGTCTTGCTGAAATCCCAGCCACTGTCCGACCTGCTCGGGCACCGTTCCGCTTTCAAACCGGTCCGCGGCAAACGTGTTGCGCAAGGTCTGGGGACTGGCGCGAGCTACCCGGGAATCGGCAATACCGGCGGCCAGCGTGACCGCATCGATAGAGCGCAGCATCGTGGCCTTGTGCATGATCCGCCCCGACGCGGTAGACGGAAATAACAGGTCGCCTGGCAATCCGGCGGTTTTTCGTTCGCTGATCCACTGATCAAGCAACGCGACGGCGAAAGGCGCGAGCCGGGTTTGTCGTATGAGCGTGGAATTTGAGGCTTCGACTGTGAGCCATGGTTGATTCCAGTCAAAGCTACCAACGGTCAGCGCGGCCGCCTCTCCCGTTTTCACTCCCCCGCCAAGAAATACGCCGACGAGTGCACGGTCCCTGCTTTCACGCCAGCGTTGACCGGCCGATAAATCAACAATCGGCGAGAAAAGGTAGGCGACCAGCGCCGCGCGCTCGTTGTGCGATAGAAAACCGGTTGGCTCGTTCTCCCGTGCATCCCGCCAGGGTGCTTCGCCATCTTGTGCAATAAACCGAGCAGGATTGGTGGACGCGAGTTCTATCTGACGAACATGGTCCAGCACGCGCTCAATGAGCCGTAGATAGCGTACGCGCTGTGGTTTCCGGATATCCAGTTGTGTTACAAACTGTTCGATGGCGAGCCGGTCCACGGTCTTGAGATTGACGCGTTTGACGTCCAGCCATTCAAGAAACAGGCCCCATTGCGCGCGGTAGACGTTCGCTGACGATGCCTTGAATGCCTGACCGGCCATCCACGCATCGAACGCACTTACCGGATCGGCGTACCAACTCGCGCGCTCTCGCTCGAAAATGTCGTCGGTCCTGGCGTTCAGGGGCATCAGGAATGATCCTTAGAGGTGAACCTGCGGGCGAAGCCGCTTTTAAAGCGTAACTGCAACCGCTAACTCGGGATGCCCGGCGCGTGCGGCCTGGTCGTAAGCATCAACTGCGAATGCAAACACGGGCGGCAGCGCATTGGACCTGCGAAAGTCTACAAGATCGTCTGTTTCGGGAAAGCTCAGGTCAACCGGGCGTGCAAACAGAGCTCTGAGCGCTGACTCGTGCCGGCCGGCAAAACCAAGATCCGCGAGAGCCTCTGCTTCGATTGCGAGCAGGAGCCGCCACGACAGTGGGACTGCTTGCACGATATAGCGATGCGCAACCTCGCGTGTGATTCGCTTAAGGTCTCTCACCACGCGGGCGAATTCGGGGGTGTCGATACGATCTTCTTCGATGTCCATTTTTGTCTCCCTCTTTCGGCGATAACGGCAAGGTACGATACTGTACAAACATACAGTGGTTATCGCAATCTCCCTTTATCGCGGCGCTCCAATTTGCGCTGATGCAAGCTCGCAATGTGCGATTCCGCCTACGCGCTAATCAGACGCCATCGGCTGTCGGACCCACTATGGATTTGCGATGCTGTTTACACTGTCAGGACATTTCCTGACATGGCGCCGCGAACTTCATTACATCGGATTCGCGCTTTTGATACGAAAGGAGATGAAGATGAACAAGGATCAGAAAGACGGCGTAGTAAAGCAAGCTAAGGGCAAGGTCAACGAAGTCGTCGGCAAGGTGACGGGTGACCGCGCCCAAGAAGCCAAGGGCGACGTGCAGCAGGCCGCCGGGAAGGTGCAAAAAGGCGCAGGCGATGCCCGCGAAGACATGAAGGACGCGTTGAAGAAGCACTAAGCGGTTCGACCGCGCCGTCACTATTTGATTAAGTGGCGGTTGTTTCATTCGAAGTAGATCAGCAAGCGAGGCCGTGTCAGACGCAAGTCGGCACGGCCTTCTTGTTATGTCGCCCCACGCCAAGCGGAAACTTTATGCGCATCAAGTTTCTTGGTTAGACGCGTATATCAAGACCTAGCAGCACTCATTGATATCTGAGGTGCGACGAATCGCGACTCAAGGGCTCTGAAACCCTCGCAGCTTCACACAAATAAACATAACGTTCATGTACAGTTCCGCTCGGATTTGATACCAAAAAACTCGCCCGTTCGGTGACTCCTGCCGAGCGAAGGTAAACGTACAGGCCCGGGCCGAATGAAAACGTTAGCGGTGATTCCCAAGAAGTCTCTGTTACCAACGGCGCTTTTCGCGCTGGCAGCGTTTGTCGTACCTTCTTACGGCACCGCAGCCGAAATATGTGGCGATGGCCTGTGGGCCGACGCCATGATCGGCTCCTACCACGTACATCCTAAAAAACCGCCCCACGCGCTTGGGCGCGACCCTCATGAATAGAAACTTCAGGGGCGTACACTTGATGCGCGCAGAGACAGTGGCCGTATGCTTCTTGGAGGTCTCGACCCCGTCAAAAAACCTGG
>NZ_JBSIPA010000222.1:0-10339 GCF_053574605.1 Caballeronia sp. M23-90
TGAAGCGCTCGCACGGCGGCGCTTCGACGCGTGGTAAGGCTCCGTCAGCCGCCGCGCCCACTGCGAGCAGGCTGGAAACCGCCATGGGAAGAAAATGGCGTTTTCCTGCAACGACGTACTTCACCCTGGATAGTTTTTATCGATGCTTGCCGGTGGTGCCTCACCGCGTGGCATCGCCTCCCAACCGATGAACACGCTGTAATCAAGCACCGGAATGGCACCTTCATTGACATTATTTGATCAATTTTCACGATAACCCCGTCGACGAAATGTCCATAGGAATCGTCGCATGGCCGGTGCAATCGGCGAGCCCATTATATAACCAAAATAATACCAGTCAATTTACGAAATCATTATTCGATACATCGTTAAAATTGTTCATAATCAATGGTTTATATAAATATCGACGCGACTGTACGATTGATTTCGCATTGGTGATTACCCTTGCATGCAGCCCACTTCGCTGAGGCCGGTCTACACACTATAGACGCCCTGTGAGCTTCGCAAGCTATCGTCAGACGCAAGGATGGCACGGTCATACTATTTTTCGGCACAATGATTCAAATCGGTTCGCCAGGGGAAACGGCGAACCGTGAACCACATGATGAGAGAGGCGAAGAAATGAGGAGCCGTAGCTCGAACGAGGGAATGACTGAAGCAGTGCGCAAGTTTCAATGGTTTTACACGCGGCACGTCTGGGCGCCGTACGAACTGACGGAGCAGAGTGCGTTATCGCCGACCGAGTGGCGCGTCCTTTTCGCGGTGATGCACGCGGGCACGACAATCGCAGCCGATCTTTCGCGCACGCTCCAGATAAACACGGGCTATCTAAGCCGGCTGCTGAACGATTTCGAGCGTAGTGGCCTGATCGTCAGGAGTCCATACGCCGGCGACGCGCGCAGCAGGCACATTTCGTTGGCGCCTGCCGGGGAGAGCGTGCTGGCTGCGACAAGCACGCACGTACGCAACAATGTCTCGACGGCTCTCGAAGCCATGACGCCGGATGAGGGCTCGCAGCTGATGGCATCGATGGAGCTCGTCGAGAAACTGCTGACACTGCCGCAAGGCTCACCACGGGTCCGGTTGCGTGGTCCGCGTCCGGACGATTTTGGCTGGATCGTCGAGCGCGAGGCACAACTCGGTATCGGGAGCAGCGCAGCAAAACGGGCACGCGAGATGCACGCCGCGAGGGTCGTCGCAGAATATCTGACAGCGCCCGATCCCACGCGCAACAGGTGCTGGATCGCGGAGAAAGATGGCGTGAGCGCGGGCGCGGCCTTGTTGATCGGTTCGCCTTCATCCGCCGATGTGCGGATCGTCTTGCTCTTCGTCGAGCCGGATTCGAGACTTGAAGGCATCGACCGGCGTTTGCTCGAAGCATGCCAGGAATTCGCCATCGAATCGGGCTATGAGCGCATTGAATGCGTGGCGGGTCTTTACATTGAACTTGCAGAACCTCTCCTTCGCGGCTGCGGATTTCAAGCGCAACGCGACGACGAAACGGTGTGGGAGAAATACCTGAAGTAGCCGGGCCTGGAAACCAGAAAGCCCGTTCCAACTTGCGTTGAAACGGGCTTTTGTCTTTTGCGCCTGCGCGGCGTGTGTTGCGCTTAATCCAGCAGCAATTTCAGATCATGAACCCAGATGTCGACACCCTGCCCGTCGCGAGCAAATAGCCTCAAGCGTCCCTGCGGATCGAAGACGTAACTGGCCGCCGTATGGTCCATTGTGTATTCGCCCGCTGCCTTGCCCGGAACCTGCGCGTAGTACACGCGGAAGTCCTTCGTGATCTTCACGAGTTGCGCGGTATCGGCGGGACGCAAGCCAATAAACGACGGATTGAACGCCGCGACGTATTCGCTCAGCAAAGGCGCGGTGTCGCGTGCGGGATCGACGGTGACCATCAGGACCTGAACGCGCTTGGCGTCATCGCCGAGCTTCTGGAGCGCCTGCGATAACTCAGCCATCGTGGTCGGACATACGTCCGGGCAATGCGTATAGCCGAAGAACAGCACGACCGCCTTGCCCTTGAAGTCGGCCATTGTGCGGGTCTTGCCAGTTGTATCAGGTAACGAGAAATCGCTGCCGAACTGCGTGTTGCCAGTAATGTCGAGATTCGTGAATGCCGGCTTGCTGTCGCACGCGGCGAGCAATACGGCAGCGAATGCAAATCCCATCCAGACAACGATCCCGCGAACTGAAAACTTCATACGCCGATCACCGTCCGCACGTAATGATCCACGAGCAGTGCGCCGAACAGCAGCGACAGATACACGATGGAGAACCGGAAGGTCTTGCGCGCGAGAGCATCGGAGTAATCACGATAAATCTTCCACGCATACCCGAGGAACATGCCGCCGAGCACAACGGCGGATGCGAGATACAGCACGCCGCTCATGCCCGAAATGAAGGGCATCATGGTCACGGCAAAGAGGATCACGGAGTACAGCAGGATGTGCAGGCGCGTGTATTTCTCGCCGTGGGTGTTGGGCAACATCGGCAAGCCGGCGTTCTCGTAGTCCTTTCTTCTGTACAAGGCCAGCGCCCAGAAATGCGGCGGCGTCCATACGAAGATGATCAGCACGAGAATCCAGGCGTCGCCGGGAACATGACCCGTCACCGCCGCCCAGCCGAGCGCCGGCGGCATGGCGCCGGAAGCCCCGCCGATCACGATATTTTGCGGCGTGGCCGGCTTCAGCAAACACGTATAGATCACCGCATAGCCCACGAACGTGGCGATGGTCAGCCACATGGTGAGCGCATTCGTGAACGTGTAGAGCGTCCACATCCCGGCTGCACCGAGCACCGCCGAAAACAGCAGGATCTGCGCAGCCGTGATTTCGCCACGCGCCGACGGACGCCATGCGGTGCGGCGCATCATGGCATCGATTTTTTGTTCCATCAGGCAGTTGATGGCAAACGCGGCGCCGGCCAGCAGCCAGATGCCGACCGTTCCGCCGATCAACACAGTCCAGGGCACCATGCCGGGCGTCGACAAGAACATGCCGATGACCGCGCAGAACACCGCAAGCTGCGTAACGCGCGGCTTGGTCAGCGCAATGTATTGCGAGAGGCGGCTACCGGAGGGAGAAATCAGTGTGGTGCTGTCCATAGAAACTCACGGAGCTTGGCGCGGGAATGATGCGGATACCGCGTCCAGCGAGGCGGTGGCGGACGATCCCGCAGCGGGACTCAGGGCGTGGCCGTGGCGGCTGGAAGAGATCCGAAAGTTTATCATAACGAGCAGCAGCAGCAGGATGGCCGCACCACCGTTGTGCGCCACCGCGACAGGCAGCGGCCATTGCAACAGGATGTTCGAGAGGCCGGTCAGGAACTGCACGACGATCACGAACATTACGCCGTTTGCCGGCTTTCTCAATGACTCAAATCGACGCAGCTTCGCAGCGAGCCACAGCAGATAAAGCACCACGACGACCGCAAACGTACGATGCGTCCAGTGGATTGCGACCAGTGCGTCCTGCGAGATGACATCGCCGTCGCCGGTCATGCCGAGCGCGCGCCACAGATGAAAGCCGTGCTCGAAGTTCATCGGCGGAATCCAGGCGCCGTTGCATAGCGGGAAGTCCGTGCAGGCGAGTACTGCGTAGTTCGTGCTGACCCAGCCGCCCAGTGCGATCTGCACGATCAACAACAGCAAACCCACGAGCGCCGCTGGAAGCCAGCGGGCGGCGGCAGGGTTTATCGATGGAATCGGCGTCTGGCGCGCCGCCAGCCAGCCGAGCGAGCCGAGCAACGCGAGCCCGAGCAGCAAGTGAATGGTCACGATCACCGGCTGCAGCTTCATGGTGACCGTCCACGCGCCGAACGCGCCCTGCACCACGATCAGCAGCAAGATGGAAGTTGGCCACCACGGAGAGACGTGCAACGGGCGACGTTTCAGACGCGCCGTCCACGCAATGATCACCTGCGCGATGATCAACACGCCGATCGCCATCGCGAAATAGCGATGAATCATTTCAATCCACGCCTTGCCGATACTTACCGGCCCGGTGGGCATCGCCTGGTGCGCCGCCGTGATTGCGGCGTGCGCAATAAAAGGCGACGAAGTGCCGTAGCAACCCGGCCAGTCGGGACAGCCGAGGCCGGAGTCCGTGAGGCGGGTGAAGCCGCCGAACATCACGAGATCGAGTGTCAGGAAGGTGGTCAGCCAGACGAGCTTGCTAAATTTATTGTCGTCGGCTTTCACCCACACATAAGAAAGCGGCAACAACGCAATGCAAATACCGATCAAGCCAAGTTGTAAAACGTAAGTCATGCCTGCATGGCCCCTTTTGTCTCAACCAATCCGCGACCACTTCAGCAGCTTCGCCAGATCCGCCTTGATCTTTTCCGGCTGCGGATCCTTCGGGAAACGCATCATCAGGTTGCCGTTTGGATCGACGAGAAAGATGTGATCGGTGAGTTGCGAATCCGCGCCTGCCGGCAGCCACGCGGCCACAGCTTTCGGATCAGCGATGAGCATGCGCGTGTCCGGCTGCGGATACGCCGTCCGGATCACCGAGGACACGGGTTTGTCATCGGTACGCAGCCATACGTTGACCACGCGCTCACGTTCAGCCGACTGCAGCGCGCGAACCTGGCGCATGAAGTAGAGACGGGTGACGCACTTTTCGTCGCAATCGCCGCCGTTGACCGTGACCATCAGCCACTTGCCGCGCAAGGCGGAGAGCGGCATCGGCTTGCCTTGTTCGTCGGTGACGACGAGTTGATCGGGAATCGGGCGCTGCGGTTCGACCAGCGCGCCATAGCTCGTCGTGCCGCCCGTCGGCTTGACGACGTAGTACATGAAATACGACGCAAGCACCGGCGCCGCGCACACGAACGCGAGCAACAGCAACATCCAGCGCCCCTTGTTCCACGAACCGGGCGTGCGTTCCTGTTGCTGCGCCCGCGCTTTGTTCACAGCGGACGGCGAAGGACGGGGAGTTTGCATGGACAAAATGTTGCCTCTATTTGTTGGTCGCTTGGTTCGGTTTGCGTAGCGTCTTTAAATCTTCTGGTCGAGCGGCTGTGCCGGAAGATCCTTCGACTCGTCTTTCTTCGCGGCCCGTCGCGCGGCATACAGGCCGAATCCGAGCGCCGCGGCCGCCATGCCCCACCACTGGAGCATGTAACCGTAATTCGTATCGACACCCATGGTGGGCGCCGGCCAGTCCCGCACCAGCTTGTCACCGGTGTTGTTCGATTGCTGGATCACGAACGGTTGCAGCGGCAAGCCGGTCTCGGTGGCGTAGGCGGCGACACTCAGGTTCTGTCGAATCTTCAGTTTCGCATCCGATCCGCCGCGCCCGAGCTCGAACGCCTGCGATGCATTTGCGCGCGCAATCCCCTCGATGTCCACTTCGCCGCCAGGCGTGAGATACGGTTCGATACCCGTACGGTCCGCTAGATTCCGTGGCAGCCAGCCGCGGTTCACTAACACCACGCCGCCATCGTCGAGCTTGAGCGGCATCACCACATAAAACCCCGGCTGGTCCTGGTAGGGCCGATTATCCAGATAGACCACCTGATCAGACAGGAACGTGCCGCGGGCCTGCACGCGATGAAACTCGACATCCTTCAGGGCCATTGGCGCTGCGCTCACACGTTGCGCCGGAGCGTTCTCGAACGCGACGATCCGCGCATTGAGCTGCTCTTTCTGATGCGCACGATCGCGCTGCCAGAAGCCCAGACGCACCGTCACCGCCATCACGATCAGGATGATCAGCGCCGGCCAGAAGCGGATCTTCATACCGCGACCGCCGTATGTGCACCGATGAAACTTTCAACTCGCACGCGGCACATTACCTGCGATGCGATAATCGAGGAATCGAACTTCATAGGCCAACTGGCTGTCTTCATGCACATATTCGTTGCCATCGCATTCATTCTCATCATCGCGAGCCTGGGTTCGGCGCTGTACTTCATGATGACCGACAAGGGCAAGAGCAAGCGCATGGTGTGGTCCCTCGCCATGCGCGTCGGGCTGTCGATCTCGTTGTTTCTCTTCATCCTGTTCGCGCACTGGATGGGCTGGATTCAGTCTACCGGTATCCCGCTCGGCCGCTGATCGCGCATCAGTAAAGTGTTGGGCTCGAACTCCGCGCGATTTTCCGCGATCCAGCGCCTGACCGTGCAATCCGTGCTGCGACAAAACGGCACATCGTAAAAACGCAAAACGCCGCCCGAATCAGGTCGAGGCGGCGCTTTTCAAAGCATCTTCTTCAATCGACTTCAGACTATCTGGCGAAGGGTCCGCACTGATTGGCACGTCCCTTCGTAGTTCGCGCTTACAACCAATAGACGACCACGTACAACCCGAGCCAGACCACGTCCACGAAGTGCCAGTACCACGCGGCGCCTTCGAAAGCGAAGTGATGGTCCGCGGTGAAGTGTCCGCGGATTACACGCACGAGAACCACCGTCAGCATGGTGCCGCCGAGGAAAACGTGGAAGCCGTGAAAGCCGGTCAGCAGGAAGAACGTCGAGCCATAAACGCCGGACGCCAGCGTCAGGTTCAGTTCGTTGTAGGCATGGAAATATTCGTAGCCCTGGCAGAACAGGAACATCACGCCAAGGCCAACGGTCGCAGCCAGCCAGATAATCGTTTTCTTACGATGATTCTCGCGCAGCGCATGGTGAGCGACAGTCAGCGTCGCGCCCGAGCTCAGCAGCAGCGCGGTGTTGATCGTCGGCAGCGGCCATGGGGTCATGGAACGGAAATGGGAGATCAGCGCAGCCGGGCCGTTGTTCGGCCATACCGCGGTGAAATCCGGCCAGATCAGCTTGTAATCCAGGCTGCCGAGTTCGTGCAGCGCGATCTGCCGTGCGTAGAACAACGCGCCGAAGAACGCACCAAAGAACATGACTTCGGAAAAGATGAACCAGCTCATGCTCCAGCGGTACGACAGATCGACATTCTTGCCGTACATCCCGCCTTCCGATTCCCCGATGGAATCGCCAAACCAGTGCCACAGCGTATAAAGCAGCCAAAGCAGGCCGATAACAAAGCCGATCGGCCCCCACGGTTCACCATTCACCCACGACGCCAGCGAAGCCATCGAAATCAAAAGACCAGTGGCGGCCATGATTGGATGCTTCGACGGGTGCGGGACGAAATAGTACGGGCTTTCGTTTTGACCGCTCATTATTGATTCTCCACTTCGATCCAGTTGCTTGAATTTTTTCTGCCTCGGGCGCCGCCCCACGCGGTCCCACCAGCTTTATCCCACTACTGCCCGCACCACCACCAGCAACACGACGATAAACAGCACTGCCCCAATGACGCCCGCCGCGATCAGATGCAGCGGATTCAGGGACGCATCGCTTTCGAGGTCGCGGCGACGGCGCACACCGAAGAACGACCAGAAAACCGCCTTCAGCAACCGGAGAAAACTGCTCTTCGGAACCGGCTTTTGTATCTCGACCATCATGCTTCTCCGCCGCTTCACACGACTTGTGGACTACATCGCCGCGCATCCTTGCCTCGCGGGCTGCCTTGAAGGTAACCGCTTCTCAGGTACCGCTGCGTGACACCGTCGCCGGCGCGGTCAACTCAAAGAACGTGTATGACAACGTGATCGTTTTCACATCCTTTGGCAGCTTCGGGTCCACCACGAACACCACGGGCATGCGCCGGGTCTCGTTCGGCTTCAACGTTTGCTGCGTAAAACAAAAGCACTCGATCTTCTTGAAGTACTCGGTGGCCTGCATTGGCGCGTAGCTAGGAATGGCTTGCGCCTGAACCGTACGGCCCTGCTGGTTGGTCACCTCGTACATCACCGTCATCACTTCGCCGGGATGCACGTCGAGCGAGTTCTGCTCAGGCTTGAATTGCAACGGGCCGCGCGCATTGGCATCGAATTCGATGGCGATCTTGCGGCTCGTGTCGACCTGCGTGTTCTTCGCTTCCCGCGCGCCGACGTCGCGCTGCACAAGGTTGTTGATGCCGGTGATCGAGCAGATCGCACGGTACATGGGCACCAGCGCGAAACCGAAACCAAACATGGCGGCCGCGACGACGATCAGCTTGAACATCATCGAGCGATTGAACGCGCGGTCTTCCTTTACCTCTTGAGGCGTAGACACGTTGCTCCCTAGCCTCTCGAACGCACGTACTGGTCGACGACCACGGCCAGGAAAAACACCGCGGCTACCGCCAGCAGGATAAATCCGAGCCGCTTGTTGCCCGCGCGGACTTCGGCGGGCGTTCGTTGCTTCTGTGAATTACGGGTCATCCGATCAGACTTTATTCCGCTAGTCATGCATTCGCTGTCAGTGTGCTGCTGGTTTGGCCGGTGCGCGCCGCTTCTGCGGGACGCACCGCCAAAAAACTTACTCGACCTGCGGCGGACGCTCGAACGTATGGAACGGAGCCGGGCTCGGCACGGTCCACTCCAGTCCTTCAGCGCCGTCCCACGGCTTGTCTTCCGCCTTCACCAGATCGCCACCGCCGCGATACGTCGGCAATGCGACAGCGAACAGGAAGTACACCTGAGCCAGGCCGAAACCGAACGCGCCAATAGTTGCGATCTGGTTGAAGTCCGTGAACTGCGCCGGGTAATCCGCATAACGACGCGGCATGCCGGCGAGGCCCAGGAAGTGCATCGGGAAGAACGTGATGTTGAAGAAGATCATCGACGCCCAGAAATGGATCTTGCCGCGCGTCTCGTTGTACATCCAGCCCGTCCATTTCGGCGCCCAGTAATACCAGCCCGAGAACAGCGCGAACAGGGAGCCGGCCACGAGCACGTAGTGGAAGTGCGCCACCACGTAGTAAGTGCCGTGCATCTGGATATCGAGCGGCGCCATGGACAGGATCAGGCCCGTGAAACCGCCCATGGTGAACACGAACAGAAAGCCGATCGCGAAGATCATTGGCGTTTCGAAGCTCAACGCACCGCGCCACATGGTGGCAACCCAGTTGAACACCTTTACGCCCGTCGGCACGGCGATCAGCATGGTCGCGTACATGAAGAACAATTGGCCCGTCACCGGCATGCCGGTCGCGAACATGTGGTGCGCCCAGACCATGAACGACAGGATCGCAATGGAGGCCGTTGCATACACCATCGAGCTATAGCCGAACAGCGGCTTGCGCGAGAACGCCGGAATCACCTGCGACACGATCCCGAACGCCGGCAAGATCATGATGTACACCTCGGGATGCCCGAAGAACCAGAAGATGTGCTGGTACATCACCGGATCGCCGCCGCCCGCCGCGTTGAAGAACGACGTGCCGAAATGGCGATCGAACAGCACCATGGTGATCGCGCCTGCCAGAACCGGCATCACGGCAATCAGCAGGTACGCGGTGATCAGCCAGGTCCAGCAGAACATCGGCATCTTCATGAGCGTCATGCCGGGAGCGCGCATGTTCAGGATCGTCACGACGATATTGATACCGCCCATGATCGACGACGCACCCATCAGGTGGATCGCGAAAATGGCGAAGTCCATGCCCGGGCCCATCTGCGTGGACAACGGCGCGTACAGCGTCCAGCCGGCAGCAGTTGCGCCGCCGGGAACGAAGAACGACGTGATCAGCAGGATGGCGGCAACTGGCAGCAGCCAGAAGCTGAAGTTGTTCATGCGCGCGAACGCCATGTCCGACGCACCGATCTGCAGCGGGATCATCCAGTTCGCGAAGCCGACGAACGCCGGCATGATCGCGCCGAACACCATGATCAGCCCGTGCATGGTGGTCAACTGGTTGAAGAACTCGGGACGCATGATCTGCAAGCCGGGCTCAAAGAGCTCGGCGCGGATCATCAGCGCCATCACGCCCCCGGAGAGGAACATGATGAACGAGAACAACAGGTACAACGTACCGATGTCCTTGTGGTTGGTCGCGAACAGCCAGCGACGCCAGCCGTAAGGCAGCTCGTGCGCGTGCTCGTCGTGCTCATGACCGTGATCATGAGCGTGGCCGTGTTCGTGGCCCGCGGTTACATCGTGTCCGATGCTCGACATGACAATCTCCTAAAGCGAATACTGCGGCACTTGGGCGATACGCTACGCCTGCTTTCTTTCAGAAGGAAGCGGGACGTTTGGGTACGTACGTCAAGCAGCCGGACTGATCTCCACACGCCGTGCTTCTCTCGCGTCAGCACCGCCCGTGATCGTTTCCGGCTTCTTCAAAATAATGCGGTCTTCCGCAATGCCCGCGGCCTTCAACGCGTCGCGAACGGCTTGCGCGCGAGTCTTCGCCAAGTCGGCGTTGATCGCGGCAGAACCGGTTGCGTCGGTGAAACCCGACAACGTGAACTTTGCGGCCGGATGCGCCTTCGCGTAATCAGCGGCGGCCGTGACGGCTGCTGCTGCGTCGGCGGGCAACGCA
>NZ_JBSIPA010000223.1:0-10308 GCF_053574605.1 Caballeronia sp. M23-90
TCGCCGCCCATGCCGCCCAGGCCCGCCGTCAGGATCCAGCGGCCTTTCCAGCTACCGTTGAAATGCTGGCGCGCCGCTTCCACGAAGGTTTCGTACGTGCCCTGCACGATCCCCTGGCTGCCGATGTAGATCCAGCTCCCGGCCGTCATCTGGCCGTACATGAAAAGGCCCTTGCGGTCGAGCTCGTTGAAGTGCTCCCACGTCGCCCATTTCGGCACGAGATTCGAATTCGCGATCAGCACGCGCGGCGCGTCGGCGTGCGTCTTGAATACGCCAACCGGCTTGCCCGATTGCACGAGCAGCGACTCATCGCTTTCCAGGCGTTGCAGCGTTTCCAGGATCTTGTCGAGGCATTCCCAGTTGCGCGCGGCGCGGCCTATACCGCCGTACACAACCAGCTTGTCCGGGTTCTCGGCGACTTCGGGATCGAGGTTGTTCAGCAGCATCCGGTACGGCGCTTCGGTAAGCCAGCTCTTGCACGTAAGTTCGGTACCGCGCGGTGCGCGCAGGGGACGTGGGTTGTGGTTTTTCATCGAAGCACTCCTTGGACAGGATTGAAAGTATTCGGTCTCTTGAGGCCGACGCCGCGGCTCTCAAAGCATTGCGCAGGTCGGTCGACAAGTTGTATATACAAGTCTGAATTAAAATAAAGAGGAGCGCAAGTGAAGGTTAACCGATTCGCGTAGGGGTTTACTTTGATGAGGCCGGAACCGGGCGCGGCGCGGCTTGACAGCGGGAAACAATGCAAATGCCGCCAGCAAGTGGCGGCATGAATCTGTCTATACAGCAGTTTAGAAAACTGGCGCAGCCTCGCAGACGAAGGCAACAGCGGCGGCGATATCGCCCGCGAGCGGCCGGTCATCACGATATGGCGAGATCACCGCACGCACGCTCCGGTACACGGCATCCGTCCTGGGCGCGCGCGTCAGGTCGGGGGGCTGCAGGTCGTAGGCCTGCGCCGCGGCAAGCAATTCGATCGCAAAAATCCGCTCCGCGTTCGCGATGATCTCCAGCGCCTTCAGCGCTGCCGGCGTCGCATGGCACAAATGGTCCTCCTGCAGACCGGACGTGATGCCGCCATCGAGACTGGCAGGCATTGCGAGCCGCCGGTTGTGCGCGACCAGCGACGCCGCCGTGTACTGCGCGATCATGAAGCCGGAACACGTGCCGCCGCTATCGGCGAGGAATGCGGGCAAGCCGCTCACCAGCGGGTTCACCAGCCGGTCGATACGCCGCTCCGCCATCGCGGCGACTTCGGCCACGGCCGTGCTCAGGCTGTCCATCGCGAGGCCGATCGACGCGCCCACCGCATGCGCCTGGGAAAACACGCGCGGCGCGGTAAGCGTGCCGGTGACGACGGGGTTGTCGGTAACGGAAGCCAGCTCGCGGTTCACGACTTCGGCGGTGGTCGCGAACACATCGCGGGCAGCGCCGTGGACGTGTGGGATCGTGCGCAAGCTCAGCGGGTCCTGCGTGCTGCGCCCATACGACGCCGCGATGATCCCGCTGTCAGCCAGAAGCTCGCGCAAATGCACGCCCACCACCGACAATCCCGGCGATATCCGCAGCGCAAGGGAGTCGGCATCGAAGGCGGCGGCCTGCCCGCGCAGGTTTTCGAAGGTCATTGCGGAAATGGTGTCGGCCCATTGCAGCAGGCGCTCGGTGCGCGCCAGCGCGAGAGAGGCGAGCCCCGTCACGCACGGCGTGCCGTTGACCACGCTCAGGCCTTCCTTCGCCTCCAGCACCAGCGGTTCGCGCTCGAGTCGCTGCAGCGCGCGCGCCGCGCTGATCCGGCCAGTGTCGTCGCGTACGAACCCCTCGCCGATCAGCACCAGCGCGATATGCGCCATATGACTCAGATAACCGACAGACCCGAATGCCGGCACTTCGGGAATCGCCCCGCTGTCGAGCAGCGTGACGAGCAAATCGACCAGTTCGAGCCGCACGCCTGACTTCCCGTGCGCGAAGTTGTTGACCGCCGCCGCGATGATCGCCCGCGTCTCCTCGCGCCGCAGTGGTTCGCCGACGCCCACCGAGTGGCTCATCAAGATGTTGCGCGACAAAGTCCGCTGTTCGGACGGCGACACGATCACATCGCACAGCGCGCCCACGCCCGTATTCACGCCGTAAGCGCGAATCCGGCGCTCGACGATCTGCTCGACCAATGCGCGCGCATGATCGATCCGGGCGCGTGCATCGGGCGATAAAACCAGCTTCGCGCCGTTCGCAATCCGCGCGATATCGCGCCATCCAAGCGGCGCATCGAGATTCACCACGGCCGATGTATATCCATGATTGAAACCGTTATTCAGTCCGGCGCCGATGACCACGGAATCAATCGATGGCGCCTGCAAAAGGGAACTGGCCAGCACGATAACCTCGCTTGCAGATTAGTTGGCGGTACGTGAATGATGACTCGATACAAACTGCTGGAAGCGTTCCGAGCATCGTCCATTGAAAAGGTCGTCGGGGGGACCTTCGGCATCGACTTGTCCCTGATGCAGGAACATCACCCGGTTCGACACATGCCGCGCAAAGCCCATCTCGTGCGTGACGACCAGCATGGTCCGCCCTTCTTCGGCGAGCGCGCGCATCACGCGCAGCACTTCGCCGACCAGTTCGGGATCGAGCGCGGACGTGGGTTCATCGAAGAGCATGACCTTCGGGTGCATTGCCAGTGCACGCGCGATCGCGACGCGCTGTTGCTGGCCGCCCGACAAATGCGCAGGGTACGCATCGCGTTTTTCATACAGGCCGACCTTCGTCAGCAACTGCTCGGCTTCTTCAACGCACTCGGCACGCGTGCGCTTTTGCACACGCAGCGGCCCTTCGATCACGTTCTGCATCACCGTCATGTGCGACCAGAGATTGAAACCCTGGAACACCATGCCGAGCTGCGAACGAATCCGGTCGACCTGCTTGCGGTTGCCGGGCTGCAGACGTCCATCGCGGCCCCGCTTCATTTCGATGGCTTCGCCCGCCAGTTTCACTTCGCCGTCATCCGGCGTTTCAAGCATGTTGATACAGCGCAGGAACGTGCTTTTGCCCGAGCCGCTCGCACCCAGGATCGAGATCACGTCGCCTTCGTGCGCATCGAGGGAAATGCCCTTGAGCACGTGCGCATCGCCGAAAGACTTGTGGATGTTGCTCGCGGAGAGCGCAATGGAGCTGCTGGTGTTCATGAGTTTCTCCCTCCGATTCAGGAATCGATATGCGTGTTTGGCACCGTCGTTGCCTTGAGCGATGCAGGCACAGGTTTCTTCGATACCGTTTCGTTACGATCACGCAGATGCGGCGAGAGCTTCTTTTCGAGCATCCCGAGCGCCCGCACGATGATGAAATTCAGCACGAGATAAATGGCCGCGGCGCAGATGAAGACTTCCATGGTCCGGTAGGTTCGCTGGATGATCTGCTGCGCGACGCCGGTCACGTCCCAGACGGTGACGAGACTTGCGAGTGCCGTCGATTTGACAAGCAGCACGGCTTCGGTGGAATACGCAGGCAGCGCATAGCGCAGCGTGATCGGTGCGATGATCCGGCGCAGCACCGTCCAGCGCGACATGCCGCATGCGAGCGCCGCTTCAATCTGGCCATGCGGCACGGACTGCAGACCGCCACGGATGATCTCGGCGGTATAACCTGCGGTGCACAACGCCAGCGAAAGAATCGCGCACGCATAAGGCTCGCGAAGCACAGGCCAGACGATGCTCGCGCGGACCGCGGGAAATTGCCCCAGCCCGTAATAAACAAGGAACATCTGGATCAGGAGCGGCGAGCCGCGAAACACCAGAATGTACGCGCGCGCAAACCGGTTTATCGCCCAGTTGGGGCTGACGCGCATCGCGACGATCACGAGCGAAAGCAGGCCACCCACAATCAGCGAGGCGGAGAAAAGCCCGAGTGTGGTCGGCACGGCGGCGAGGAGTTTCGACAACGTATCGCCGAGAAATTCGAAATCGATGTTCATGGTCGGATTCTCTTGGTACGTTCGTCTTAATGGCGCGCAAGCGTGCTGCGAAACGACCGGCCGATGCGCGCTTCAGCGCGATCGAAGACACGGTTCGACAGGCTCGTGAGGATCAGGTAAAGCGCCCCGCCGACCACATAGAACGTGAAGTACTGATGCGTCGATCCGGCCGCGACCTGGCTCGTGCGCATCAGTTCGGCGAGCCCCGTCACCGCGATCAATGCCGAATCCTTCAGGCTCAACTGCCACACGTTGCCGATCCCCGGCAGCGCAAAACGCACGACTTGCGGGATCAGCACGCGGCGCCACAGCGTCGGCGTGGACATGCCAATGGCGCGCGCCGCCTCGATCTCGCCACGGGACACGGCCAGCACCGCCGAGCGGTAAACCTCCGCCTGATAAGAGCCCGAAATCAGCCCGATGGCAAGCGCGCCGACCACGAACGGAGGCACACCGATAAACCCGTCCGCCCCGAAAAACTGCCCGACGGCGGTCACGACAGACGAGCCGCCGAAGTAGAAGAGATAGATGATCAGCAGTTCGGGAATGCCGCGAAAGAGCGTGGTGTACGCATCGCCGATAACCCTCAGCGTGCGGCTGCGCGACAGTTTCGCGGACGCGACCATCGCACCGAACACAGCGCCCACGGCCAGCGCGGCGATGGTCAGAAGCACGGTCATGAGCAGCGCGACCAGCAACGCGCTGCCCCACCCTTGCTCGCCGAAGCCGAGTAAATGAACCAGATTCATCTTTTATCTCCTGCGGTGTTGCATCGTCCTGGGGGCGTTGATCAGGCAGCGATCAAATCAAGGCGTGGCGTCGACCTTCATCCACTTCATGGAAAGACGCTTGACGGTGCCGTCGGCGAGCGCCGCGGCGATGCCTTCGTCGAACTTGGCCTTCAGGTCCTTGTCAGACTGGCGGAATGCGAGCGCTTCGCCCGGACCCCAGACCGGTCCCGAGATCTTCGGTCCTGTGAAGGCCAGGCCCTTGTTTTCCGGCTTGGCGAACGCCGATGCCCAGTAGGTGCTGTCGTCGAAGGCGACATCGATGCGGCCTGCCACCAGATCCAGGTCATGCTCCGGCGCGGTTTTGTACTCGCGGATGGTGGCAACGTCCTTGAAGTTCGTATCGATGAACTTCGTGTACACCGTGCCCGACTGAATGCCGATGGTCTTGCCCTTCAGCGCCACGCGCAATGCATCGACGGTGGTTTTGTCGTGGGCTGCGTCGCCCGTGAGTTTCACGATCTGCCCGGCACCGGGCTGCTTCGCGAGCGCAGCAGGCGCGTCACCGGAAGCGACGAACGCGGCCGGCGTGGATGCGTAAGGCCGGGAGAAAGCGATGATCTTCTCGCGTTCAGGGGTGACCGAGATCGCGTCCATGAGCACGTCGAACTTGCCCGCTTGCAGCCCGGCGATCATGCCGTCCCAGTCCTGCGTCACGAGCTTGCACTGGATCTTGATGCGATCGCACACGTTCTGGATGAGCTCCGGCTCGAACCCGCCGAGTTTGCCGCCGGGCAGCGTGAGGTTCCACGGTTCGTACGCGCCTTCGGTGGCGATCGTGACGGTTTTCCAGTCCTTCGCCTGCGCATTGACGGCGCCGAGCGCGATAACACCAACGGCCACCGATGCCGCCAGTCGAGCCAGCAAGTTCATTTTGCCTGTCATAGTTGAGCCACTTTTCCGAAAATGAGTGATTGACCGATTGGCGAATCGCCAACTTGTATAGACAAGCATGCATTGAACAAAAAGGACTGGCAACGGTTTTTGTTCGCGGGCGCGAAAACCTAGGGAAAATACCGAGCGGCTTGACGGACAAGGCTTACGGGGAAGTTACGGGGATTAACGGAATGAATTCGGCGGAAAAACAGCGCACTTCGGGGGGAACGTCGCAAAGTTGTCTAGACACGACATTGTGCGAGATCATTGTGCGAGATTCAGGGAAAAACCTCGATCATGGCGCGTTGCACGCCATGATCGTCATGGACTCAACGCGTTATTCCAGACGCATCGAATAATCCGTGGCGCGCACATCCTTCGTCAATGCGCCAATCGAAATCCGGTCCACGCCGGTCTCCGCAATCGTGCGCACGCTATCGAAGTTCACGCCGCCCGATACCTCCAGCACTGCACGTCCGGCCGTCAGGCCGACAGCGTCGCGCATGGCGTCGAAGCTGAAGTTGTCGAGCAAAACGGATTCCGCCCGATGCGCGAGCGCGGTCTCGAGCTGCTCCAGCGTTTCGACTTCGATCTGGATGGGCACGCCGGCATTCAGCGCGAGCGCCGAATCCATTGCCGCGCCTACGCCGCCGGCGGCGGCAATGTGGTTTTCCTTGATCAGGATGCCGTCATAAAGTGCGAGCCGCTGGTTCGCGCCGCCGCCGACACGGACCGCGTACTTCTGCGCGAGACGCAGGCCGGGCAGCGTTTTGCGGGTATCGAGGATCTGCGCGCGCGTGCCGTCTATTGCGTCAACAAAGCGCCGCGTCGCGCTCGCCACGCCCGAGAGCAACTGCAGGAAGTTCAACGCATTGCGCTCCGCGGTGAGCAGCGCACGCGCCGGGCCGCGCAGCAACACAACGGGCGAATCAGCACGCATCCGCGCGCCTTCCTGATAAAGCCATTCAACGCGAATCGATTCATCCACGCGCCGCATCACGCCCTCGAACCAGGGCACGCCGCAAAGCACCGCTTCCTCGCGAACGATGATCCGCGCTGTCCTTTCTATCTTCGCCGGGACCAGAAGCCCGGTGCGATCGCCATCGCCGATATCTTCGGCAAGCGCATCGGTCACGTTGCGTGCAAGCGCCTGGTCGAAGGCTGCGCCGTATTGCGCACGGATTTCATCGAATAAAGGGGAAACCAACTGACTGGCAGAAGTCATTCACGCCGCTCCAACGTTTGAAAACAACGAACCATCCTTCGCCAGATCGCCGCTCGCCTGCACACGCTTCTTGTGACGCGCTGCGAAGTCGAGCATCCGGTCGATAGGAACACGCGCCCGTTCACCGGTCGCACGATCCACGAAAATCTCGTTGTTGCCGCGCTCCAGCACCGCGGCGAGATTGGTCAGCCCGTTCATGGCCATCCAGGGGCAATGCGCGCAACTCTTGCAGCTCGCGCTATTGCCGGCGGTCGGCGCTTCGATGAACTCCTTGCCCGGCGCCGCAAGCCGCATCTTGTGCAGAATCCCGAGATCGGTCGCGACAATGAAACGCTTCGCGTCGAGCTTCACGGCGGCATCGATCAATTGCGTGGTCGACCCCACCACGTCCGCCAACGCAACCACGCCTTCCGGCGATTCCGGATGAACGAGGATTTTTGCATCGGGATATTCGGCCCGCAGCAGATCGAGTTCGACGCCCTTGAACTCATCGTGCACGAGACACGAGCCTTGCCACAGCAGCATGTCGGCGCCGGTTTTCTTCTGGATGTACGAGCCCAGATGCCGGTCCGGCGCCCAGAGGATTTTCTCGCCACGCGCGTGCAGGTCGGCGACGATTTCCAACCCGATCGACGATGTCACCATCCAGTCCGCCCGCGCCTTCACAGCCGCGCTGGTATTCGCGTACACGACGACCGTGCGGTCGGGATGTGCATCGCAGAAAGCCGAGAATTCGTCGGCGGGACAACCGAGGTCCAGCGAACACGTGGCGTCCAGATCGGGCATCAGCACGCGCTTTCCAGGGCTGAGAATCTTCGCCGTCTCGCCCATGAAACGCACGCCGGCCACAACCAGCGTTTGCGCTGCGTGGTCGCGCCCGAAGCGCGCCATCTCCAGCGAATCCGCTACACAACCGCCGGTTTCATCGGCGAGCTCTTGCAGCTCGGCATCGACATAATAATGTGCGACCAACACCGCTTTCTCGCGCACGAGCAACGCGCGAATGCGCTCCTTCAACTCGCGCCTCTCGTCCTGCGACGGCGCATCGGGCACTTTCGCCCATGCTTGGCCGATGCCGCACGTCAACCCTTGCGGCAGGTCGTACTCGACGCTTTTTATCGCCTGTTCCATCGCTTGCCTGTCTCCAATCTCGTAAAAACGGCGCGCATGTTGCCGTTCCAAAACGACAAAACCCCGCCAGAGCGGGGTCTCGTAACGTCACGAAATTTTAGCGGATAACAGTGACGAAGGTTTCTGCGTTTCGGGTCGTGGTTCAGACCACTCGTCAGGCGTACCGGCGCAGGCGCGATGCGAAATCCTGCAGCGCCTTGATGCCGCTCTGCTCCGCCCGATGACACCAGTCCTGCAATTGCGCGAGCAGTTGTTCGCGCGACGCATTGGAACGGTCCCACATGGCAGCCAGATCCTGGCGCAACTCAATGTAGGTGCGCAGCTTGTGGTTGTCCGAGAACAGCGCCGGCAATTGCTGGCGTTGCGGCTCGTCGAGACCGGCTTCTTCCTTGTGCGCCCATTTGCGCGCACCGCGCATCAACTGGTATTTATCGGTGGAACCGCCGTCCTTCAGTTTCGACAATTCCTGACGATACGCACGCTTCATGGCCTTGCCGTAACGCGCCATCACTTCATAGCGGTTCGACAAGACGGCTTGCAGCGTGTCGTGATCGAGCACGGGCTTCGATGCCGACAAGCGCGGCGTGGGCGCGATCTTCTTGACCTTGGCCAGCTTGAACGCCGACATGATGCGGATATACATCCAGCCAATGTCGAATTCGTACCACTTGTTCGACAGCTTCGCCGACGTGGCGTACGTATGGTGATTGTTATGCAGTTCTTCGCCGCCGATCAGGATGCCGAGCGGAAAGATGTTCGTGCTGGCGTCCGACGAGTTGAAGTTGCGATAACCCCACCAGTGAGCAAGACCGTTGACCACGCCGGCGGCCCAGAACGGAATCCAGATCATCTGCACGGCCCAGACCGAAAGACCCACGATGCCGAACAGCGCAACGTCGACCACCATCATGATGCTGATGCCGAGAATCGGGTAGCGCGTGTAGACATTGCGTTCCATCCAGTCGTTCGGCGTGCCGTGACTGAACTTGCGCATGGTTTCCTCGTTCTTGGCTTCCGAACGATAAAGCTCGGCGCCTTCGAGCAGGACTTTCCAGATGCCGCGCGTTTGCGGGCTGTGCGGATCTTCTTCGGTCTCGCACTTGGCGTGGTGCTTGCGATGAATCGCGGCCCATTGGCCGGTCAGCATGCCGGTGGTCATCCACAGCCAGAAACGGAAGAAGTGACTGACGGCCGGATGCAGCTCCAGCGCGCGATGCGCCTGGCAGCGATGCAGGTAGACGGTCACGCCGATGATCGTGATGTGCGTCATCACGAGCGTGAACAACAGGATTTGCCACCACGTAAGGTCCAGCAAACCGTTGGCGAGAAATTCAAGCGATGAATTCAGCAAGGCAATTTACCTAAAAGGCGGTGAAATTTAGCCGAACGAAAACAGTATCGACGGCTGTTGGGTGCATGAAAGGATTATGCACGTGGTTCGACGGCATTTTACGTCAAGCGTTCCAAGTCTTTGTGTGCATGGAGGAAATTTTTGATTTCGCGCAAAAGCAACGGGAATTTTGACCGCTGGAAACGCGCTGATTCAAGTGCACTTAACCCCAATTCCGTCGTTTTTCGGAGTTTGACCACGGAATGGCTGTCATTCCGTGGTCAAGAGAGGCAGATACCGCTTATTCGGCGGCGACCTCTTCAACAGGTGTCTCTTTTGCCGGATTCGGGAGGCGTTCGAGCACCGCCGCGAAGAAACCGTCCGTTCCGTGCTTGTGCGGCCACAGTTGGAGGTAGTCGCCAGTATCGAGGTCAATGCGCTGTTCTGCGAGCACATCTTTCGCCGGGACCAGCTTGAACAGCGGGTGCGAGGCGAGGAACTGCGTCACTACGCCCTCGTTTTCCGCCTCGAGCATGCTGCATGTTGCGTAGACGAGACGGCCGCCCACTTTCACGAGCCGGGCCGCACTGGTCAGGATGGATAGCTGCTTCGGCGTCAGTTCAGCGACCGATTCCGGCGATTGACGCCATTTCAGGTCCGGATTGCGCCGCAGCGTGCCAAGGCCCGAACAGGGGGCATCGACGAGAACGCGGTCGATCTTGCCTGCCAGCCGCTTGATCTTGGCGTCGTGCTCGCTGTCGATCAACACCGGATTCACATTCGACAAACCGCTGCGAGCGAGGCGTGGCTTGAGTTTCGCAAGACGGCGGTCCGACACGTCGAAGGCATAGAGACGGCCCGACGGAAACTATTTAGGATGCTCTTAAAAGCGGTCCAGATGCATCCAGCACAGCCGCCTGAGCATGCCTTCCGGTTATGACAGGCGCAAGACGCATACCGTTCCCTCTGATGCGTCGGTGTGAACCCGCAT
>NZ_JBSIPA010000224.1:0-10298 GCF_053574605.1 Caballeronia sp. M23-90
CATGCAGCCGCCCAGCAGCAGGGCCGCTGCGGCGGCGAGTGGTTTGGAGGATATCTTCATCGTCATGCCTTTGTATCTGATTGCCCGAGGCTGTCCGCTTGCCCTTCCTGCCGGTTCCACGGCAGACTGGCCGACCATGCAGCCGCCCAGCAGCAGGGCCGCTGCGGCGGCGAGTGGTTTGGAGGATATCTTCATCGTCATGCCTTTGTATCTGATTGCCCGAGGCTGTCCGCTTGCCCTTCCTGCCGGTTCCACGGCAGACCGGACGACCATTTGACGAGCTTGAAACGCAACCGGTCCAGGTACAGGTAGATCACCGGCGTGGTGTAAAGCGTGAAGACCTGGCTCACGATCAAACCGCCCATCACGGTAATACCGAGCGGCTGGCGCAGCGACGCCCCCTGGCCAATACCGATCGCGAGCGGCACTGCGCCGAGCACGGCGGCGAAGGTGGTCATCATGATCGGGCGCAGACGGACCACCGCGGCGGCGTGAATCGCATCGCGCGCCGGCATGCCTTCGTGGCGCTGCAACTGGATGGCGACATCGACCATCATGATCCCGTTCTTCTTCACAATGCCGATCAACAAGATAATGCCGATCAGCGCGATCACCGAGAACGGCGTGCCGAAGATCAGCAGCGCGAGGGTGGCGCCTATTCCCGCCGATGGCAGTGTCGAAAGAATCGTCAGCGGGTGGATCGAGCTTTCATAAAGCACGCCGAGCACGATATACACCACCCCCAGCGCGGCGATGATCAGGAGGGGAACGGTGCCCATCGACTGCGCGTAGGCTTGCGCCGCGCCCGCGAACGCGCCGTGGATGCTCGCCGGCATGCCGATCTCGCGTGCTGCATTTTGCAACGCCTCCTGGGCCTGGCTCAACGATCCGCCCGGCGGCAGGTTGAACGAGATCGTCGCGGCGACCAGTCCGCTCTGGTGATTGACCTGAGTCGACGTATGGTTGCTCACGTAGCTGGAGAGCGCGGGCAGCGGCACCATGGTTTCAGCCGTTGTACTGTCCGCGCTGCCGCTCGAACTGCCGCCCTTGCTGTTGGAAATGCTGTTCGTGGTCGCGTTGGCTTGCGCGTTCGAGTTCAGCGAGTTGGTGCTCGACGTGCTCGATGCCGCGCCGACCGCGCTCGCCGCTGTCACGCCCTTGACCGTTGCGCCCGGCATCTGCGTCTGCTGGCTGCCGGTCGGATTGCCCGCCGCCGTGCTCAGGAAAATCTGCTTGAGCGTCTCCGGGTATTGCCGGTATTGCGGCGCGACTTCCATCACCACGAAGTACTGGTTCAGCGCGTTATAGATAGTCGATACCGTGCGCTGGCCGAACGCATCGTACAGGACGTTATCGATCTGGTTGGGCGCGAAGCCGTAGCGCGCGGCGGTCGCGCGATCGAAGTTGACGTAGGTCTGCAGGCCGTTTTGCTGGAGGTCGGAGTTGACATCGAGCAGGGCGCTGCGGTCCTTGTTGAGCGCGGTCACGAGCTTCGGCGTCCACGCAAACAGCGCGGCGGAGTCATCGCTCGTCAGCGTGTACTGGTATTCAGCCGCCGACTGCCGTCCGCCGATCCGCAGATCCTGCTGCGCCTGGACAAAGAGCCGCGCGCCGGAGACCTGGTTGAGCTTCGGCCGCAAGCGATTGACGACTTCGGTCGCGGTCACGTGACGCTGCCCGAGCGGCTTCAGTTCAATAAATACATTCGCAGTGTTCAGCGCGCGGCCGCCGGTGAACCCTGCCACCGACTGAACCGCCGGGTCCTTCTGCACGATCTGCTGCAACTGCGCGAGCTTCTTTTCCATCGCGGGAAAGGAAATGCTCTGGTCCGCGATGATCTGCCCGATCAGGATGCCCGTGTCCTGTTCGGGAAAGAACGTGGCCGGCACGAGTTTGAACAGGAACACGTTGGCGACCAGCAAGCCGATCAGCAACAGGATCACCAGCAGCGAATGATCGAGCACGGCCGTGAGCGAACGCGCATAGGCGTTCTTGAAGCGGTCGAACTGCCGCTCGACCCAGCCTGCCCATCGCGCCTTGGCATGCCCCGCGTTCTCGCGGCTCAGGACGTACGCGCACATGGCCGGCGTGACGGTGAGCGAGATCACGAGCGAGATCAGGATCGCAATCGAAAGCACGACGGCGAATTCATGGAACAGCAATCCTACGATGCCCGGCATCAGCAGGATCGGCAGGAACACGGCGATGAGCGACAAGCTCATCGATATCACCGTGAAGCCCACTTCGGCGCTGCCTTTCAGCGCGGCTTCTATTGGACTGAGACCGAGTTCCAGGTGGCGCACGATGTTTTCCAGCACTACGACGGCGTCATCGACCACGAAGCCCGTGCCGATGGTCAGCGCCATCAGCGACAGATTGTCGATGCTGTAGCCAAGCAGGTACATCGGCCCGAACGTGCCGACGATCGATATGGGCAACGCCACTGCCGGGATGAGCGTGGCGCGCGGCGACTGCAGGAACACGAACACCACGCCGACCACCAGCAGCACGGCGATGAACAGGGTCCGCTCGGTATCGCCCACTGACGAGCGCACCGATTCCGACCGGTCGATCGCGACGTTGACATGCACGCTGCTCGGCAGCGTCGCCTCGATCGAAGGCAGCACGTTCCTGATCTGCCTGACCGTACTCACGATGTTGCTGCCGGGCATCGGGTAGACAATGACGAGCACCGCCGACTTCGAGTTGAAGAGCCCGGCGTTGCGGATATTCTCGTTGGAGTCGCGCACCTGGGCAACATCGCTCAGGAGCACCGGCGCGCCGTTCCGGTAGGCGATCACAAGCTGACGATAGGGCGCCGCCTTCGTGATCTGGTCATTCGATACAACCACGTAACGCTGGTCGCCCTGGTCGAGATGGCCCTTGGCGCTGTTGGCGTTGGCCGCCGAGATTGCCGCGCGTACATCTTCGAGACCGATCCCGTAGCTGCTCAGCTTGCCCGGCTGCAACTCGACCCGCACCGAAGGCAACGCGCCGCCGCCCAGCGTGATCTGGCCCACGCCGTTCACTTGCGAAAGTTGCTGCTGGATCACCGAATCCGCTGAATCGTAAAGCTGCGCCTTGGTGAGCGTATCGGACGTCAGCGCTAGTACCATGATCGGCGAGTCCGCCGGGTTGTATTGCCGATACGTCGGGTTGGCGCGCAAGGTCGACGGCAAGTCGGCGCGCGCGGCCTGGATGGCCGCCTCGACATCGCGAGCGGCGCCGTTGATGTCGCGGTTTAGCGCAAACTCGACCACGATCATCGATGAACCCACGTAGCTGATCGACGTCAGCTCTTCCACGCCCGCAATCGTGCCGAGCCGCCGTTCGAGCGGTTCGGCCACGGTAGAGGCCATGATGTTCGGGCTCGCGCCGGCCATGTTCGCCTGCACCACGATCACCGGAAACGCGATGTTCGGCAACGGCGCGACCGGAAGCCGGAAGTACGAAAGCGCGCCGGAGATCAGGATTGCGATCGCCAGAAGCGTGGTCGCGACCGGGCGCCGGATGAATAACGCCGAGATGTTCACGGCGCCTGCTCCGCGGGCGCTTCAGGCAGGTTGCGCTTGCGCCGGTTCCTGACGCGCTCGGCGATCCTGTCGAAGAACAGGTAGATGACCGGCGTGGTGAAAAGCGTCAGCATCTGGCTCACCGTCAATCCGCCGATGATCGCAAGCCCGAGCGGGCGGCGCAGCTCCGAGCCCGTGCCGCTGCCGAGCAACATGGGCAACGCGCCGAGCATGGCGGCGAGCGTCGTCATCAGGATTGGCCGGAAGCGCAGCAGCGACGCCTCGAAGATCGCATCGCGCGGCGATTTGCCATGATTGCGTTCGGCGTCGAGCGCGAAGTCGACCATCATGATCGCGTTCTTTTTCACAATGCCGATCAGCAACACAATGCCGATGATGCCGATCACATCCAGGTCGCTGCCCGCGATCATCAACGCGAGCAATGCGCCGATACCCGCCGATGGCAACGTGGAAAGAATCGTCACCGGATGGATGAAGCTCTCATAAAGCACTCCCAGCACGATATACACCGCCACCAGCGCGGCGATCAGCAAATACACCTCGCTCGACAACGAGTCCTGGAACGCCTGCGCCGCGCCCTGCAGCGACGACGTAATGGACGGCGGCAGCTTGACCGCCTGTTCCACCTCGTGAATGCGCGCGACCGCCGTGCTCAGCGACGCGCCCGGCGCGAGATTGAACGAGATCGTGACGGCCGGGAACTGCGCGAGATGGCTGATCACGAGCGGCGACTTGACGATCTGGATCTTGGCAATTGCAGAGAGTGGCACTTGTCCCGTGCTGCTCGTCTGGCTTGGCAGGTACAGGTTGCCTATGGATGCGACATTGGGCAGCGACTCAGGTCTCGCAACGAGGATCACGCGGTACTGATCCGATTGCTGGAAGATCGTCGAGACGATCCGCTGGCCGAGCGCGTCGTACAGCGCGTTGTCGATGGTCGCCGGTGTGATGCCGAAGCGCGCCGCCAGTTGCCGGTTCACTTCCACGTTCACACTCAGGCCGTCAGTGTTCATGTCGCTTTGCACGTCGGCCAGCGACGGAATCTGCTTCAGCCGGTCGACGAGTTCCGGCACGTACTTTTGGAACGCCTGCTGGCTCGGTCCGCGCAGCACGAAGCTGTACTGGTTCGGCGAGACCGTGGTGTCGAGCGTGAGATCCTGCTCAGGCTGCATGTAAAGCTTGATGCCCGACACATTGGCGACCTCTTGCTGCAAGCGCCGCGCAATTTCTTGCGCCGTGTCCGAACGCTTGTCGCGATCGCGCAGGTTGATCAGGAAACGCCCGTTGTTCAGCGTGGAATTCGTGCCGTCGATGCCGACATAAGAGGTCAGCGACGTGACATCGGGGTCTTTCAGGATGGCGTCCGCGAGTGCGCGCTGACGCGTGACCATCGCCTTGTACGACACCGAGTTGTCGGCCACGCTGATCCCCTCGATCACGCCGATATCCTGCGTCGGGAAAAGACCCTTCGGGATCACCACATACAGCACGCCGGTCAGCACGACCGTGCCGATCGCGACCATCAGCGTGAGCATCTGGTGGTCGAGCACCCAGCGCAAACCGCGTTCGTAGCCGGCGAGGGTTTTATCGAAGAGCCCTTCGCTGATGCGCTCGAAACGGCTCGGATGACGTTGCGCCTGGGCGCGCAGAAGCCGCGCGCAAAGCATGGGCACGACTGTCAGTGAAACCACTGCCGACAGCACGATGGTCACCGCGAGCGTCACCGCGAATTCGCTGAACAGGCGCCCGATCACGCCGCCCATGAAGAGCAGCGGAATCAGCACCGCGATCAGCGAGATGGTCAGCGAGAGAATCGTGAAGCCGATCTGACCGGCGCCTTCGAGCGCCGCTTCGAGCGGCGTCCTGCCTTCCTCCAGGTATCGCACGATATTCTCGATCATCACGATCGAGTCATCGACCACGAAGCCGGTCGCAATGATCAACGCCATCAGCGAGAGGTTATCGATGGAATAGTTCAACTGGTACATCACGGCCAGCGTGCCGATCAGCGATACCGGCACCGAGATGCTCGGAATGATCGTGGCCGGCACGTTGCGCAGGAACACGAAGATCACGGCCACCACGAGCACGATGGCGAGCAGGAGTTCGAACGCGGCGTCGGATACCGATGAACGGATCACGCCCGTCGTGTCCGATACAACCGTGACCTTCATGCCCGCCGGCAGCGTGGATTCGAGCTGCGGCAACTGCTTCGTGATCTGGTTGACGGTCGCGATCACGTTCGCACCCGGCTGGCGCTGCACGTTCAAGATGATCGCCGGCGTGCCGTTGTACCAGGCGCCGCGCTCGACGTCCTGCGGCGCCTGGGTCACCTTCGCGACGTCGCGCATGAACACCGGCGCGCCGTTCTGATACGCGACAACCGTGTTCAAATAGTCCTTCGGATCGGAGATCTGGTCGTTGCCGTTGATGGTGTAGTCGAGGTCGGGGCCATCGAAATTGCCCTTCGGCTGGCTCACGTTGACGTAGCTCAGCAGTGTGCGCAGGTCGTCTATGTTGAGGCCGTAGGCGGCGAGCTTTTGCGGGTCCGCTTCCACGCGGATGGCCGGCACGTTGCCGCCGCTCGTGGTGACCACGCCCACGCCCGATACTTCCGAAATCTTGGTGCCGAGGCGATTGTTGGTGGCGTCCTCCAGTTGCGTGAGCGACATCGACGGGGAGGTGACCGCGAGCGTCAGGATCGGCTGGTCCGCCGGATTGACCTTGGCGTAGGTTGGCGGCGCCGGCAAGCCGGTCGGCAGGAAACTGTTGGCAGCGTTGATGGCCTGCTGGACATTCTGCTGCGCGATATCGAGATTCAGCGACAAGTCGAACTGCAACGTGATGACCGACGCGCCGTCCGAGCTGTACGACGTCATCTGCTGCAAGCCGGGAATCTCGCCCAGTTGCACTTCGAGCGGCGCCGTGACGGTGGTTGCCATCACATCCGGACTGGCCCCCGGATAAAACGTCTGCACCTGGATGGTCGGATAGTCGACGTTGGGTAGCGACGAAACCGGCAGGACGCGCACGGCGATGAGGCCCACCAGCACGAGGGCGATCATCAGCAGCAGCGTGGCTACCGGTCGGAGAATAAACAGGCGGGAAATGTTCATCGGCGCATGGGTCCGATACTACGAAGCAGCTTGCGCGGAGGCAGCGGCCGCGCCAGACGCGCCGGCTTGGGCGTGTCTATGCTGAGCTTGCGCGCCGCTTGCAGGGGGCTCACCGGTCGCGACGCCGGAAGCAGGCTTTGCCGCAGCCGCCTGAATCTTCGCGCCATCGCTCAGACGATCAGTGCCGTCCGTCACCACGATATTGCCCGCTGCAAGACCTGACGTGATCACCGTGTTCTTGCCGTCGCTCGGGCCGAGCGCGACCTTGTGAACCGACACCGTGTTGTTGGCGTTCACCAGATACACGTAGTCGCCCGGCGCGCCGCTTTGCACTGCCGGCGTGGGCACCAGCACGGCGTTCTGCAGTGTATCGACCAGCAATTTGACATTGACGAACTCGCTTGGGAACAGCGCTTCATCGTCATTGGGGAAGGTCGCTCTCAACGTCACGGTGCCCGTGCTTGTCGCCATCTGGTTGCTGACCGCATACAGGGTTCCGGTTGCGATCTCCCGCGAGTTGTCGCTGCTGTAGGCGGTGACCGGCAGGCGTGCGCCGCCGTTCATGCGTTGCAGCACGTTCGCGAGGGAATCCTGCGGCACTGTGAACTGAACCGTGGTGGGTTTCATGGTGGTGATCACGACGATCCCCGGCGACGATGACGCCGTGACGTAATTCCCCGGATCGACCAGACGCAGGCCAACGCGCCCGGAGACCGGTGCGGTGATGTGGCAATACGCCAGATCGAGATCGAATTGCGCGATGTTGGCAAGGTCGACCTTGACCGCCGCTTCGTCCTGCTGCACGAGGAACTGCTGGTCGGCAAAAGTCTGCTCGGCAATCGACTTGCGTTCGTTGAGCTGCGTGAAGCGGACGAGGTCGGCGCGTGCCTGCGCCAGGGCGGCGCGGTCTTTGGCCAGCGTCGCCTCGGCTTGTTGTTTGTCGATTTCATACTGGCGCGGGTCGATCTGCGCGAGGAACTGTCCTTTCTGCACGTCCTGGCCTTCGTGATATCCGACGGCGGTCAGGTAGCCGCTCAGTTGCGGCAGCACCGTGACCGTCGCGGTAGGCGTCACCGTGCCGAGTTCGCTGAGGACTTCAGGCATCGAACCCGTGCTCGCCGTGGCCACGCTGACCACTTGCGGCGGCGTAGGACGAGGGGCCTTTTTGGCGCGGAGCAAGTGCACGACAACGACCGCGATCAGCGCAAGGATTACAACTACAACGACTATTCGCAGCAAACGCGGGTGCTTGCCTGGCTTCGGGGATTCAATACTTTGTTCGGATGGCGTCATAAAGACCTTGGCAACATCTCAAAAATATTACGCACCGATTGAATCGAGATTACGGGCTTCGATTCATGGCGGCTTGGCACAGGCCTCGGGTGCAGCTATCACCGGATCATAAAATTACAATGGCGATACAATATGCATTACGAAGTAATTACTAAAGGCATGCGGAAGACCATTGACCGAGTTTCGCGCATTTCCAGATCGTATCAATCGATGGCGCCAATCTGGTTACCGGAACATTGCGTTTTGTTACGAATTGGATTTAGAAGGCGACAGTAACCCGTTTGGAAACGTCCGGCTATGAAGGCCATGTGCCTTCCATCGAAAGAGTTTTTCTAACCCGGGCCGGGACTTAATCTGCTTTGTCATCGCTTCACGCCATCGTTATTCTTGTCCTCGCCAGTTTCGAAGTGGGCCGGCCGACGCCGCCGATGCGCCACCGTTTCCGGCCCGTGATCATTCCCGCCACCATGAAGGTTCACCAGATGGATACAGTCTCGCAGGCACCGCTGATTCTGATAACGGGCGGAGGCCGTGGCGTAGGCGCGGCGACTGCGCGTCTTGCTGCCGCACAAGGCTACGATGTAGCGATAAGTTTCGTCTCCAACGAGTCTGCTGCCCTTGGGGTGGCGGCCGACGTGGAAGCGCTGGGACGCCGGGCGTTGCCCGTGCGCGCGGACAGTGCGGACCCGGAGCAGGTCGTTCAGCTATTCGCCGCGATCGACCGGGAGTTCGGCCGGATCGATGTACTGGTGAACAACGCCGCCATCATCGCGCAGCAATCCCGCCTGGAGGACCTCGGTTTCGAGCGGATGCAGCGGGTCTTCGCAGTCAACTCGATCGGCCCGATTCTCTGTGCCCAGCAAGCGGTGAAGCGCATGTCCTATCGTCACAACGGACGGGGGGGCTCCGTGATCAACATCTCGTCGGCATCGGCCCGGCTCGGTAGCCCGAATGAATATGTCGACTACGCTGCATCGAAGGGCGCCGTCGAGACATTCACTATCGGATTTGCAAAGGAAGTCGCACGCGACGGAATACGCGTCAACTGCGTTCGCCCCGGGCACATCTACACCGAAATGCATGCCAGCGGCGGCGAGCCGGGACGGGTGGATCGTGTCAAGGAGTCGATCCCGATGGGAAGAGGCGGTCAGCCGGAAGAGGTCGCGCGCGCGATCCTGTGGCTGGCAAGCGCAGAGGCTTCCTTCATCACCGGCACGTTCCTCGATGTCACTGGCGGCAAGTGAGCGGCAAGGCAGGGCGAAATAAGCAGTGCCGCGACTTCTTCGATCGAGCCCGTGCCCCTACACCTCGCGACGCGGGCCTGAAATGCCCGATACCCGCCGAAGCCCATGCCCCGGCGGGGAGCCCGCCACACCTTACCAGGACCAGCGAACGCCGGCATTACCCTCGATCGTGCGTTGATGCGAACCGCCGAGGTTGGTCAGGTAACTGAGCGTCGCGTAAGCGCTGGCAGACTTGCTCACCTTCGTGACCAGTCCTGCACCAACCTGACCTGCAGTCTGCCCCACGGATCCTGGCAACGTCGTCGTGCCGGCGAAGGTCACATCGTCGCCTGCACCAAAATTCCGCAATACCGATACACGCAAATACGGTTGCCACGTGGCAATGGCGTTGGTGTAAGTCCCTTGCAGCCGTACGCCAAGCCGCCCGAGAAACGTGTTGCCGTGCTTGAACGAGACCGTCGAGACGCCGTCGTTCAGATCGTTGATGGAGAGGTTCTGCCAGATGATCTGTGCCTGCGGCTCGACTTCCAGACCGTACGCAATCGGAATCGGCAAACCGGCTTCCAGTGAACCGCTAAGCGCGTGGCCATGCGTGCTCACACCGACGCCATCGTGGGACATCGGATCAATGGTGAGCGATGTGCCCATCAACACCGCGTCGGTGTACCAGCCGCTGGGTCCGATATGCGTCCAGTACCCCCCAAGGCTGTAACCGTTGACCGCGAGATGGCCGACATCGAGGTTGGGTGTCGCGAGTGCGTAACCGTTGACATCGCCCGTTGCGCGCGTGAAGCCGACGAAAAACCCGTAGTGATTGCGATGCCCGCCCGGCGTCGAATCTGCGTAGATATCGTGTCCGGCTTGCGCGCCATAAATGGACCCGGAAAACTCCGGATTCAATGCGCCGTCCTGGCTTTGCGTCGTGTGACCACCCCACACGCGGCCCCACGCCGCCGGCAATGTGCCGCTCTCGTCGAGCAGGGACTGTTCGCCCTGACGATCGTGGAAGGTACCGATCTGTTCAATGCCGATCTGCCGCGCGACCATGGGAATCGCCGCATACACCGGCGCTTCAGGCCTGTACACCGCCGCAGCCCCGGCTGCGCCGGTGA
>NZ_JBSIPA010000225.1:0-10278 GCF_053574605.1 Caballeronia sp. M23-90
ATGCGTCGCGGAACTCGGCCGTGGTCACGGGCGTGGTCATGATGGTGCGGCGGTTGGCATCGGCGAGCGGGAACAGCGTGTCGATGGCAACCGTACGCGACGCATCCAGCTTTTCCGCGACGCATGCCGTGGTTGCATCGTGGCCGAGCGGCGTCACGATGATCAGCGAATCCGGCGCGGGCGTGCCGCCGGTATCGATGGTCACATTCGTTTCCATCTTCGCGATCAGCCGGAACACTTCCTCGCGCGCCTGGACCGACGCACGGCTCACCCAGACTCGCCGCGGCAACGTGGTCGGCGCAGGCGCTTCTTCGGGCGTCTGCTGCTTGCCGTCGACGTACTTATAGAAACCTTCGCCGACCTTGCGCCCGATCAACCCGCCGGCAAGCCGCGTCCCGGTAATCGGCGACGGCGTGAATCTTGGTTCCTCGTAAAACTGGTGATAGATCGACTCCATCACCGGATGCGAAACGTCGAGCGCGGTCAGGTCGAGCAACTCGAACGGTCCGAGTCTGAAGCCGGCCTGCTCGCGCATGATCCGGTCGATATCGGCAAAACTCGCCACGCCTTCGCCGGCGATCCGCAAGCCCTCGGTGTTCATGCCACGCCCGGCGTGATTCACGATGAACCCCGGCATGTCCTTCGCGCGCACCGGCGTGTGGCCCATCTGGCGGCCGAGCGCCATGAGCGCGTCACCGGCGGCGGGGTCGCCGCGTAATCCATCGATCACCTCGACCACTTTCATCAGCGGCACGGGGTTGAAGAAATGCAGGCCGACGACACGTTCGGGCTTCGTGCATCCGGCGGCAATCGCGGTGATGGAAAGCGACGACGTGTTCGACGCCAGGATGCAATCGTCGCGAACGATGCCTTCCAGCTCGCGGAACAACTCGCGCTTGGGATCGAGCTTTTCCACGATCGCCTCGATCACGACATCGCAATCGGCGAGGTCGCTGATCGCCTCCGCCGCATGAATGCGGGCCAGCGCCTCGTGCGCTTCGGCTTCGGTGAGCTTGCCTTTTGCGGCAAGTTTGTTCAGGGTATCGGCGAGATACTCGCGAGCGGCCGTGATGGCTTCCTTGTTGGCATCGAAGAGACGTACGGTCAAGCCGCCCGTCGCTGCTATCTGCGCGATACCGCGTCCCATCGCGCCGCTGCCGACCACGCCCAACGTTCGAATCACTGTGTCGCGAAAACTCATGTGTGTCTCACTCCTTATTTTGCTAGATTAGCACGGTCGTGCTGTTAGTGAGATGGCCTCGAAGGCCGTCGATTGCATGCTTTATTAAAAACGAAAGACGTTCAGGAGACTCGCGATGCTCAAGCTGTATGGTTTTCCGCTGTCCAACTACGTGAACAAGGTGAAGTTCGTGCTGCTCGAACACGACATTGCGTTCGAGGAAGTGCGGGCCAATTTTGGCCAGGATGAAGCGACACTCGCTCAGTCGCCTCTCGGTAAGGTGCCGTATATCGAGACCGGGAACGGATCGCTGTGCGAGTCACAGGTGATCATCGAATTTCTGGCGAGCGCATATCCGGACAAGCCCATCTTTTCCGCCGATCCGTTCACTGCCGCCAAGGAGCGCGAGATGATTGCGTTCATCGAGTTGCATCTGGAACTCGTCGCGCGGGATCTCTACAAGCAAGCGTTCTTTGGCGGCACTGTGACCGACTATACGAAGTCGCGCGCCGAAAAACGGCTCCGTCACGGCGTAGCGGGACTCAAGCGGATTGCGAAGTTCGAACCGTACGCGCTTGGCACGACCTTCAGTATCGCCGATGTGAGTGCATTCGTGAATTTGCCGCTCGTCGGGCTGACGACAAAAGCGGTTTATGGCGCGGATTTCCTGCTGGAGGCGGGTATCGACTGGAAGGCGCACAACAGGCGCGTAGGGGAACGGCCGGCCGCACAGAAAGTGACGGCCGACCGGCTGGCGTTCATGGACGCGCAGAAAAAAGAACTGCCGAAGATTTGAAGTTCTACAGGCTCGCGAGGCGTTCGAGCGCGGTGCGCAGCGTTGCTTCTTTTTTCGCGAAGCAAAAACGCACCACGCCCGATTCGTGGCTCTCGTGATAGAACGCGGATACCGGAATGGCCGCCACGCCGATCTCGCTCGTGAGCCATTGCGAGAATTCCGCTTCGGGCAAGTCGCTGATGGCCGAATAGTCGACGCACTGGAAATACGTGCCGTCGCAGGGCAGCAATTTGAAGCGCGAGTTCGCGAGGCCCGCGCGGAAGAAGTCGCGCTTTTGCTGGTAGAAAGCCGGCAAATCCATATAAGGCGACGGGTCCTTCAAGTACTCCGCAATGCCGACCTGCATCGGCGTATTCACGGTGAACACGTTGAACTGATGTACCTTGCGGAACTCGGCCGTAAGAGCCGCGGGCGCAGCGACATAGCCGACCTTCCAGCCCGTCACATGAAACGTCTTGCCGAAACTCGATACCACGAAGCTGCGCGCGGCCAGGTCCGGATAACGCGAGACGCTTTCGTGGGGCGCGCCGTCGAAGACCATGTGTTCGTAGACTTCGTCGGAGAGGATCAGCACGTCGGTGCCGCGCATGATTTCGTCGAGCTTTTGCATGTCGGCGGCGCGCCAGACACGGCCCGTCGGGTTGTGCGGCGTGTTGACGATCAGAAGGCGCGTTTTGGGCGTGATCGCTGCGGCGATTTTATCGAAGGGGAGTGCGTAGTCGGGTGCTTCCAGCGATACAAACACCGGCTTGCCGCCCGCCAATTCAATAGCCGGGACGTAGCAGTCGTACATCGGCTCGATCACGACGACTTCATCGCCTGGATGCACGCAGCACAGGATGGCCGTCAGGATGGCTTGCGTGGCGCCGGCCGTCACCGTGATTTCGCGATCCACGTCGTATTTGCGACCGTAGAGCCGCTCGATCTTTTCGCTGATCGCGTGACGCAGCGGCGCGGCGCCGGCCATCGGCGGATACTGGTTGTGGCCGTCCCGCATCGCGTTCGCCACCGCATCCACGATCCGCGGATCGCAGGCGAAATCCGGAAAACCCTGGCCAAGGTTGACCGCGCCTGTCTGTGTCGCGAGTGCGCTCATGACCGTGAAGATGGTCGTGCCGACATTCGGCAGACGTGACGTGATGGCAGGAACGGCGGCGGAATGCGGAAGGTCGTGCGAGGCGTTCATAGTGGTTTCGATCGGCTGCGCTGGAAGAATGTGTCGTATTTTAAACGTCGATTGCGTCCGTTTCCGCATTGGCCTCGACCTGCGCGTTGAAGCTGGTCACGAACGGCGCCGGCTGGGCGATCCGGAAGCCAAAATCACGCGCGGTGCGTTTCGCAAGTTTGAGCAGCGCCCGGTCCTTCGATACCAGCCAGTCCGCCTTGCTTGCATGCGCCAGTTCGAGAAACTTCTGGTCGTCGCGGTCCTTGCATTTCGGCAGCGGCGGTGTGTCTTCGGGTAGCGGTTCGATTTCAACCAGGCGAGAAAGCCGCGCAACCGTTTCCAGCGCCTGGGCCTTGTCTACGGCAAAGCGCACGAATTGCGGATAGTCCAGCACATACGTCAGTTCTTTCAGGCAACGCGCATCGATCAACGCTTCCAGCGTGCCGGCTTCGAGCGCGGCGCGAATGGGGCGGGAATTGGGGTCATCGAAAACAAGAATGTCGATCCACACATTCGAATCGAGCACGGCGCGCCACGCGGGGGATTTTTTCATTCGATACAATCGAGGGTTTCCGTCTTCATCGTTGGCAAGCGTGCCGGCGAGCCCCTATGATAATCGTTCTCTCGCCGGCCAAATCGCTCGACTACGAGACCCCGCCGCACGTGACGAAGCACACGTTGCCTGAATTCACCGCAGATTCCGCCGAGCTCATCAAGGCGCTGCGCAAACTCTCGCCACAGGATATCGGCAGTCTCATGCATATCTCCGACCCGCTCGCGCGACTCAACTTTCAGCGTTATGCCGACTGGTCGCCGACGTTCAGTGAGGACAATTCGAAGCAGGCCATGCTCGCGTTCAACGGTGACGTCTACGAAGGTTTCGACGCCAAATCGCTTCTTGCGGCCGACCTCGACTACGCGCAGAACCATGTGCGGGTGTTGTCCGGGCTCTACGGATTGCTGCGGCCGCTCGACCTGTTGCAGCCTTATCGGCTGGAAATGGGCACGAAGTTCGCAAACGCTCGGGGCAAAGATCTTTATGCGTTCTGGGGCGATCGCATCACGGTGGCGCTCAACGGGCAGATGAAAAAGCAGCGCGGCGCGAAGGTGCTGATCAACTGCGCATCCGGCGAGTATTTCAAGTCGGTGCAGCCGAAGCGGCTCGACGCGCCAATCGTCACGCCCGTGTTTCAGGAATGGAAGAACGGCCAGTACAAGATCATCAGTTTTCACGCAAAACGTGCGCGCGGGTTGATGGCGCGGTTCGCCGTGCAGCATAGAATCGATGAACCGGAAGGCCTCAAGGATTTCGGCAGCGAAGGCTACGCGTTCGATAAAAAAGCATCGACTGACGCCACGTATGTGTATCGCCGGCGCGTTGGGGCTTGATGCAATGACCTGCTGCTGCACTGGACAAATCAAGGAAGCGTCATGAGCATCTCAATCACGAGTCATTTCGATGCGGGCGCGATCAACGTCGTTTCCGCCGATAACCCCGCCGACATCCGCCTGCGTATCCGCCCGGACAGCCACGCCGATTTCGCGCAGTGGTTCTACTTTCGCGTGGGTAACGTCCGCGATGTAGCGCTCACCCTGACCTTCGAAAACGCCGCCGACTGCGCGTTTGCCGACGGCTGGCGCGACTATCGCGCGGTCGCCAGCTACGACAGGATCAACTGGTTCCGGGTGCCGACCCGTTATGACGGCCGGGTAATGACGATCGAGCACACGCCCGATTTCGATGCGATCTATTACGCTTACTTCGAGCCGTACAGCGAAGAGCGGCACGCAGGTTTCATTGGCGCGGTACAGCAGATGCCGCACGCCACGCTCACGGAAATTGGCCGCACCGTGCAAGGCCGCCCGATGGCACTTTTGACGCTGGGCTTGCTTGAAGACGATGAAGACGAAGCTGAAGACGGCGAAGAAGATCACATAACACTTGAGCCGAAGAAAAACGTCTGGATCATCGCGCGTCAGCATCCGGGCGAAACCATGGCCGAATGGTTCGTGGAAGGTTTGATCAAACGGCTGGCAGGGTGGGGCGACTGGGCCGGCGATCCGGTCGCGCGCCTGGTCTTCGAGCACGCCGTGTTTCACATCGTGCCCAACATGAATCCCGATGGCAGCGTTCTTGGCAACCTGCGCACGAACGCGGCAGGCGCCAACCTGAATCGCGAATGGATGGAGCCGGACGGCGCGCGCAGCCCGGAAGTGCTCGCGGTACGCAACGCCATGCACGCAATAAGCTGCGATCTTTTCTTCGATATTCACGGCGACGAAGCACTGCCTTACGTGTTCGTGGCGGGCTCGGAGATGTTGCCGGGGTTCACCGAAAAGCAGGCCGAGGAGCAGAAGGCGTTTATCGAATGCTTCAAGCAGGCGAGTCCTGACTTTCAGGATGTGTACGGTTACGAAGCCAGCAAGTACCAGACTGACGCGCTGAAGCTCGCGTCGAAGTACGTTGGCAATGAGTTCGGGTGTTTGTCTCTGACGCTCGAAATGCCGTTCAAGGACAACGCGAACCTGCCGGACGAGCGGGTGGGATGGAACGGGGAACGCAGTGCGGCGCTTGGCGCGGCGATGCTGCAGGCCATCTTGCGCCATTTGCAGGCGTTCTGACTCGCGCGGACAGGCTGATGCGCGGTCAAAAATGGGCGAGATCGTAAGCGACGATCTCGTCCTTTTGTTTTGCCTGGCGTCAGTGCTTCTTCTTCGTCGACTTGGCCGAGGACGATTTCTTCGCTGTCGAAGCGGATGCCTTGCCCTTCGATCCGGCTTTGCCCTTGACGGCGCTGTGCTTGCCGCGAGCGCTGTGACCGGATCGTGGTTCGGCACGCGGCCTCGCCGCAGGCACCGGGTCATTCCAGCCGAACGCCAGCATCTGGCTGCCTACGTAGCCACATCGAAATTTGAGTGTCGGTGGCGTTGCGTCGCCGTCCTTCGACACGCCGAGCCCCTCGACGGTCACCACGTTATCAACCTTGATCCGCTGCTTGTGATCATCGAACGAATCATTCCACGGGACGATGCTGCCATGCGCGGCATCGAACGAACTCGCTGGAAATTCGACGCGATCAAACGCCGTCGATGTACTCGCGACGAAGCTGCCGTGCGCGGCGCAATCGGCCATCAAGGGATTGGCGTTGAAGTCGGTCACGAAGTGATTGACGAGCTCATTGCGGTCGTCGACCGTATCGGCGAACGCAGTGACGTTGAAAAGGGCTGACGTGATTGTCGCTACGGATGCGATCGCTACCAGCCGGCCGACCAGCCGAAGCAGTCGACGCGGTACTTGAATACTATCCATCGGGTTGGGCACTAAAGAGACATCAGGCACGTAAGATGCCTGACAGTGAGCAGGAGTTCCATCTTATATCAAATTCTTTAGCAGGCTGGCCGCGGCCAGCTGCGTTCAGACTCGCGGCCCACGATCCAGCCGATACCGCCGGACATCGAAAGTCGTGATCCAGGTCGGCCTGTAGACGGTGATGAGAATTGTGAAAAGGCCGGTGAAGAGCGCTTCGCCGGCAACCAGCAGCGTGGCGGCAAGCGTAAAGCCCGCAGGTATGAACAGCCGCCCGTCGGCAAGGATGATTTGGAGCAGCAGACCTGAAGCACACGCCGCTGCGACAGCAACAGCGGAAGTGAGAAAGCCGTGACCCAGGATAAAGACGAACAAGCTCCGGGGAATCCACGCCTGAATGGCTTTTTGCAGCAGCGAAGACACGGCGACTGGCAAGGCACCGAACAAGAGGAATGTCACCGGAACCCCGGGCCACGCCGCATCAAGCACCACAGCCGCCAGGCCCGTCGCCACTGCCATGCCGACCATGGCGAGCTGCCAGTCAAATAGCGTGACCATCAGCGTTGCGCCGAGCAGATGAATGGCCGGACCGTCTTCGAACCATGTATTGCAGGCCCACAGCACCGTAACCGCAACCACGATCCCGAACCACACATGCTGAAGTGTTCCGTCCTGCAGCCGGCGAAACGGGTTCTTCCAGATGCAAAGCGCGAGCACACTCGCAGTGACTATCCAGCCACCTATTGCAAGCCACAGCGGGAGAGGTGTGTAGAAGAAACCCATAGATCTCATATTACTCGTTTGCGCCCGAAAACGTGTGCATTGACTGTGCCAGCGTGGTTTAGCGGGCGCAACGCCGTAACTTGTGCGTTGCGCCCGTGCGCCGTTTCGTGGTTATGCAGTGCTGTCAGTCACCAAAGCGCGGCAAGGGTTGAGCAGCCATCGGCATCAGATCCTCGTCCTCTTCCGGACGCTGTGAGTAGGTTGCCGAGGCCGGTGCCCGCAACGGAATGACGCCTGCGTCGCCGAGCGACGGGCGGGGCGAAGCATCAGCCTCCCGCCTCAATACTTCCAAATGACGGTTCTGCCAGCCGTTATAAATCGCCACTGCCGCCGCGCGATTGGGCGCGCCGAGCTGCTGGAAGATACTGCCAAGGTGTATTTTCACCGTGCCCTCGCTGATCCCCAGCGTCTTCGCGATGATTTTGTTCGTGCTCCCCATGTGCAGGCATCGCATGATCTGTTGCTGACGCAGCGACAGCGTGTTGAACCGCTTCAATCCCTTCCGAAACTCCCGTGGCTCAGTTTCGCGGCGCGCGGCAAGACCGGGTTCCAACGTTGGATCGAGCGCATTTGCGGGGACGTAATGGCCCCCGAGCAGCACCATTTCCAGCGCACGGACGATCAACGTCGGATCGAGGTCGCGCGGCACGACGCCTCGCGCCCCTGCGCCCAGGAACAAGCGGACCTTGGGCGTGGAGGCTTCGTCAACAATGATGGCTGCCGGTGTTCTCGGGAAAGCCTCGAGCAGCATTCGCAGGTCGGCCATGCGCATGGCCTTGTGCCAGTCGATCACGATCATATCCGGCTCGAGTCTCAGGACCGCGCTTGCAGCTTGCCGCCAATCTTTCGCCTCATTGAAGCGGGCCCGCCGGTCTATGTGCCGCAGTAGCGCTTTCAAACCTTCGCGACGTTCAGCTTCCGAATTAACTATTGTGAATTTCATGTCTGCCCCTAGTCATTTGATTTTCACGCGATTCCCGTTTGTGAAGAACGGGCATATGCGATTAAGCCCATGATGACTAATTGCAGAGAAAAATGCGCCCTGTCCGAACGGCATAGGCGGATCTTATGAATTCCTAAAAAATGCGGGCGTGTCTGGGATGGTTTCTCAGCGCAGCGCGTTATTTATAGAAGGTTCTTAAGCGCGATGAGCGCGACAGGAAATATTGAGACATATCCGATCAACGCCAAGGCCCGACAGTCTTGTCGCGCCTCGAATTTGCGTTTTTAAGTCGTAGGTTTTAATTCGCCAAAGTTTGTGATGTAGCGAATTCGCAAAAAAATGCCGCTCCAACGTTAATGGAGCGGCTGTCTCGTCGATTCAATCCGGTCGGTTAGTTATTGATTGTGTCGTTTCTATTATGAAAATCGCAATCCGTTGGTTTTTCCGAGTTGGAAAGTTAGTGAAAGTGTGGCTGGGCAGGCTCAGCATCTTCCGGCATTTCGGCGTGCACGATCTCGCCTAATGGATCGGCATATAACGGCACGCCGCAATCTTCGCAGTATTCCGGCTCGAAGCGCCCGGAATGCCGCCGGACATCTGTCAACCCTGAGCGCTTTAGCAGCCCAACGATCGCTTCAACCGGACCATCCGCGCCTTCGAGTTCCGCTACATCGTCCGCCTCAGCGCCAGGCTCGCCATTTTCCCGCCCATAGAGTGGCCATACAACGCCGTAGATCACGTCGTTGCTGCCCCGGCGGGTAAATCCAATCCTGTATTCATCGATACGCTGCTCGCCAAATCCCGCGATGACCGCACGCAGTTCGTCCGGCGCTGTTCCCAACGTGTCGAAGAGATAGCGAACGGCAGTGCGCACCGAGTGCGGGCGGACCTGTTCGTCGGCGTCGCGGCACGCCGAGTAATACGCGTCGGGCAGCAGGCACTCGAATTCACAGCCGGGCAGAACGGTCGCAAAGGTCGCTCCGCCTTGGGTTGCCCAATGTTCAAGACATTGACCGCGTTCGACCCGAACGCCGTCTGTCTCCTCTTGCCAGCGAAACAGCGCTGAACCGGTGGGAACGATCGCCATCGCGAGCAGAAAACGCGGATCGGCAAGAATCGGCGATGTCTCGGGCAAATCCGCCAGGTTCAATCGAGCGGGCGCCTGGCCCAGCACGGTCTGGATCAGCAATTGCGCAACGCGCGACGTTTCCACATGATGCCGCGGCAACTGATCGATGCTGTACAGATACGGCGAAACCGCGACCCTGGCGCCGTCCGCCATTACATGGGCCTGCAATTGAGTGCGCAACGCGTCCGCGACATCGGCTTTCAACGGACCAGACGGAATCGAGTATCTCGTCCAAGCAAGCACCGGCGCCGCAATCAGAAGGGCGTCATGAGCGACACCGTCGATATCGATGGTGAACGACTCACTCTGCGTCTCGGCCATGTCGGCGAGCGCGCCGTACGCATCGGGGAATTTGAGCTGCAGGTGGTCGAGCGCGGCGTCGAGCGCCGTCTGGTTCCCATTGCGGACGATCTTTGCGAGAAGCGTATCGAGGCGCGCTTCCCAAAACCGGTCTTCAATACGGCTGCCCGACGCAAACAGCGAGAGCGAGAGGCCGACTAGTTTGTCGGCGTCAGGGGGAAGTCGTTTGGCGATTCGCGAGCGCATAGGAGGCATATTCATCAGGTGCAAAGAACCTTTGATTGTAGTCGCTATATGAGGGCTTGAGCCGTAAAGCGACCCGCGGTTTGTCAGGCCCGACTACCGGCGTTACGCGAGCACCTGCACGCACCCGTAAAATTCTTTTCCCGAACCCCTTGCGCAGTGTTGAAACGGGCACTAGAATTCCGATCCTTCGCTTCACAACGAGGCGAAGGGAAGTGAGAAAGTGCAGGTGCAGTGGCGCGCAAGAGGAAGTCGCAGAGCCAAGCAGGACGGGCCTTGCAGCAAAATCGGAAGTCGCGGGTTGAGTAAAAAACCTGTTGACGAAAAGCGAAACGTTCTACATAATCTCGTTTCTGTGCTGCAAACGCAGCGACGCGAAAGCGGTGGTGTTCTGAGGGATGGGATGCTGCGGTTTTGGTGAATGTTCTTTAA
>NZ_JBSIPA010000226.1:0-10245 GCF_053574605.1 Caballeronia sp. M23-90
ACTTCCTTCGACGAAGTCATCGTGATTCTGTTCATTGGCGGCCCGGATCAGCGAACCGTGCCGCGGCAGATGTGGAGCGGGATTCGTGATTCCATCGATCCATCCATTCTCGCGGTCGCGACCATGCATGCGCGGCGCGTGGTCGCGGGTTGGGAGAAATATCGTTCGATCAGGGAAAACTCTGAGAGCATCGGCAGTCCGGCAATGTCGAAAGAGAGTTGGAGACGATGCGCCCGCGTTCGCGCACGTTTCATCTCGATAAAAGGATTTAGCGGCGTAAACCGCTGGTAGGCATGTGCTTTCTGCCGCCTTTCGAAGCCTTGTCCGAATGGGCCATGCGCCGGGAATTGCGGGTATCACCTTCTGGGACGGCCTTTGATTGGCGCTACAATGCGTTCGAACTTCTATTCTAATCTTGCCTAAAGCCCGCCGCCTCATGACCACGCCAGCAGATAACGCCAAAGCCAAACTCCGCGAAGCCGCGCTCGATTACCACGAGTTTCCCACCCCCGGCAAAATCGCGATCGCCCCGACCAAGCAAATGATCAACCAGCGCGATCTGGCGCTGGCCTATTCGCCGGGCGTCGCATTCGCGTGCGAAGAGATCGTTGCGAACCCGCTGAACGCCGCGCGCTTCACCGCGCGCAGCAATCTCGTCGGCGTGGTGACGAATGGCACGGCTGTGCTCGGGCTCGGCAACATCGGGCCGCTGGCGTCGAAGCCTGTGATGGAAGGCAAGGCTGTGCTGTTCAAGAAGTTTGCGGGCATCGACGTGTTCGACATCGAGTTGAACGAGATGGACCCCATGAAGCTCGTCGATGTGATCTGCGCGCTCGAACCCACGTTCGGCGGCATCAACCTCGAAGACATCAAGGCGCCGGATTGCTTCATCGTCGAGCGCGAGGCCCGCAAGCGCATGAAGATCCCGGTGTTCCACGACGACCAGCACGGTACGGCCATCGTGGTCGCGGCGGCGATTACCAACGGTCTGGTCGTGGTCGGCAAGAAGATCGATGAAGTGAAACTCGTGGCGTCGGGCGCAGGCGCCGCGTCGCTTGCGTGTCTCGACTTGCTGGTCGAACTCGGCATGAAGCTCGAGAACATCTTCGTGACGGATCTGGCCGGCGTGGTCTACAAGGGCCGAGTGGAACTGATGGACCCGGACAAGGATCGCTTTGCGCGCGAAACGTCCGCACGCACGCTTGCCGACGTCATCGAAGGCGCTGACGTTTTCCTCGGTCTCTCGGCTGGCGGCGTGCTGAAGCAGGACATGGTCAAGGGCATGGCGCCGAAGCCGCTGATTCTCGCGCTCGCCAACCCGACGCCGGAAATCCTGCCGGAACTCGCACTGGAAGTCCGACCGGACGCAGTGCTGGCAACCGGCCGCACGGATTATCCGAACCAGGTCAACAATGTGCTGTGCTTCCCGTTCATCTTCCGCGGTGCGCTGGATGCGGGCGCGAGCACGATCACGCGCGAGATGGAAATTGCCGCCGTGAACGCGATTGCGGAACTGGCGCGTCAGGAACAAAGCGATATCGTGGCGACCGCTTACGGCATCCAGGATCTGTCGTTCGGTCCCGAGTACCTGATTCCGAAGCCTTTCGATCCGCGCCTGATCGTGAAGATCGCGCCGGCCGTTGCGAAGGCGGCCATGGATTCAGGCGTGGCGACGCGTCCTATTGAAGACATGGATGCTTACGAGCAGCACCTGCAGCAGTTCGTGTATCACAGCGGCACGACCATGAAGCCCGTGTTCCAGCTTGCGCGCAGCGTCGAGCCGGACAAGAAGCGCATTGTGTTTGCCGAGGGCGAGGAAGAGCGTGTGTTGCGCGCGGTGCAGATCGCGGTGGACGAGAAGATCGCCAAGCCGATCCTGATCGGACGTCCGGCCGTGATCACGCAGCGCATCGCCAAGTACGGTTTGCGTCTGACGCCGGGCGTGGATTTCACTGTGGTGGATACGGATCACGACTCGCGTTATCGCGATTTCTGGCAGACGTATCACACCATGATGGCCAGGAAGGGCATCAGCGCGCAGATGGCGAAGCTCGAAATGCGCCGCCGCACCACGCTGATCGGCTCCATGCTGGTGAAGAAGGGCGAAGCGGACGGCATGATTTGCGGCACGATCAGCACGACGCACCGGCATCTGCATTTCGTCGATCAGGTGATCGGCAAGAAGGCGGGCTGCAGCGTGTACGCGGCCATGAATGCACTGGTGCTGCCGGGCCGGCAGATCTTTATTGTCGACACGCACGTGAACGTCGACCCGACGCCCGAGCAGCTTTGCGAAATCACGATCATGGCGGCGGAAGAAGTGCGCCGCTTCGGGATCGTGCCAAAGATCGCGCTGCTGTCGCATTCGAACTTCGGCACAAGCAACGCACCATCCGCCATCAAGATGCGCGAGACGCTGGCGTTGCTGAAAGAACGCGCGCCGGAGCTGGATGTGGACGGCGAAATGCACGGCGACGTGGCACTCGACTCGCGGTTGCGCGCCGAAGTGCTGCCGGAATCAACCTTGGAAGGCGATGCAAACCTGCTCGTGCTGCCGAATATCGATGCGGCCAACATCTCGTACAACCTGCTGAAGACGGCCGCCGGTAACAACATCGCCATCGGTCCGATTCTTCTAGGTGCGGCGCAGCCGGTTCACGTGCTTACGGCGTCTGCAACGGTGCGACGCATTGTCAACATGACTGCGTTGCTGGTTGCGGACACGACGGCTGTAGCGCGTTGAGGTAAATCAAGCTCGCAGAAGTTGCGGGATGCGTTGGTAGAAAGGGGTTGCGGAATCGTCGCAATCCCTTTTTTGTTGGGCGGCCGAAAATAGACCGTGACTGCTTCAGGCCAAAAAAAAGCGTGCCGGATCATCCGGCACGCCTCGAGGCATGCAAGGGGATTTGCTTGTCCTCCAAACAGCAGTGGTTCCGATCGTCAGACCGTGAGAGCTTTCCCCAGAGAGGCGACACTGGGTCCACTCCCCAAGCCACGCATGAGAGAATTATTATCCCATCCAAGATAAAAACATCTCAGATCAATCCGATATTTGATGCCGCCCTAAATTTGATTGCGGTCGGAAAACGCCAGTGGGCCCGCAGCCCGGCCTGACGGCAGGGGACCGGAACTGATTAAAAAACGGGCATCGCCTGAACCAACGTTGATTCCGGCTGTCATTAGCGATACCCTTACGTCTTTCATGGTCGTCAATTTTTGGGGCTTTAAGCGGGATGGGTTTTGTGAAGCGCGCATGGGTTTGTGGTTTCCTGACGGCGCTTTTGGTGGTGCTGAGCGGCTGCGGCAAGAGCGCGCCGGACTCGCCAAGCCCGGGAGGCAACAGTCCCGCAGCAGCGTCGCAAGCTCAGTCGCCGCTCGCAGTGCAGGACAAGAACAGGCCGCAAAGCGATCCGCGCAGAGATAACAGGCGCGATGCCGCATCAGCGGGTTTGGAGTCGTCACAGACGACTGTCGACGCTGCGCAATTGCCAAAGCAGGCGGTTGTGACGTTACGGCGGATCGAAGCTGGCGGACCTTTCCCGTATGAGAAAGACGGCATTGTGTTTGGCAACCGCGAGCGTATGCTTCCGCCGCATCCGCGCGGCTATTACCGCGAATACACCGTACCTACGCCGCGCGCCCGTGATCGCGGCGCACGCCGGATCGTATGTGGAGGGCCGCGTCGGCAGATCGACAACTGCTTCTACAGCGACGACCATTACGTGAGTTTTAAACGCATTGCGGGATTAACTTCGGGATGAACGGCATGAGCGACAACATCTACGCGCACGACAACGGTGTCGCGGGTGATCTTTTCGCCGGCGATGGCAACATGTTCCAGCGCGTTTTGCGACTCCGCACAACAGACGAAACGAGACCCGACAACGAACCGAGCACGGCGCTGTCATCATTGAACGAGGGGTCTATGAGTCTTTTCAAGACAGTACGATCGAATATCGTGCAGTCGATTCGCGCTTTTCGCGTTCAGGATCTCGCCGACGAAGCGGGCAAGCTCGGCCAGCATTTCCTTTACGCCTACTGTGGTCAGGCGCAGAGCAAGCAGGAAGTGCTCGAAACCATCGCGACGTCCTTCTTGTTTCCCAAGCACTTTGGCAAGAACTACGATGCGCTCTACGACAGCCTGACCGACCTGGTACAGAAAGCCGGATCGCAACCAGGATTCGTGATCGTTCTGGAGGCGTTGCCGGTGGCGCAGAAATTCGACAAGGAAGGGCGCGAAACCCTTCTGGACGTGTTTCGTGAAGCGGCGGAGTTCTGGGCGGAACGACGTGTGGCGTTCAGGGTGTTCTACTCGTTCGCCTGACGCGTTCGCGTGACTCGTTTGCCTGACTCGTTTGCGTGGATTACGCAGGTTTCATGTCTGACAGATAAGCCGGCCGGCGCCTTTTAAAAGAGGCGCCGGCCGGCTTTTGCGTTCCCAGTCACCATCCGCCCCATTTTGCTGCGAGCGCTGCCAGGACTGCAATGCCGGCCGTTTCCGTGCGAAGAATGCGCGGTCCAAGGCCGAGCGTGGTGAATCCGGCATCGACGATCGCGGCTTCTTCTGCCGGCGAAAAACCCGCTTCGGGGCCGATTGCGACCGTGACCGGCGAGGTCGGCGCTTTGCCCGGAAGGGAAGCAAAACTCAATTCCGCCCTCGGCGACAACAACAAGCGCAACTCGCCGGTTTCGACGGGCGGCAGGCCATTCAACCATTTGTCGAGATCCAGCGCCGGCGTGACGCCGGGCACGCGATTGCGTCCGCACTGCTCGCACGCGGCGCGCGCCAGAGCCTGCCAATGGCTGTGCCGGCGGATCGCGCGGTCACCGGAAAGCCGCACCACGCCGCGCTCAGTGGTGAGGGGGATCACGGATGCAACGCCCAGTTCCACCGCCTTTTCAATCAACCAGTCCATCTTGTCGCCGCCCGCCACGCCCTGCGCCAATGTCACGCGATACGGCGTTTCGGCATCGCGTTCGATGAATGCGTCGATATGCGCGGTCGCCGTGCGCTTGCCGATTTCGAGCAGCCGCGCGCTGTATTCGCCGCCGGTGCCGTCGAACAGGGTGATGGGGTCGTCGGTTTGCAGGCGCAGGACCTGGACGTGCCGGACGACATCGTCTGGCAGCGGCATGATTTCGCCCGCAACGAGCGGGCTGGAAACAAAGAAACGTGGCATGAGAGGGTGCGCCCAAACGCGTGCGGGCGTCCGGCTAGTGATGAAAACGAAGGGTGTCGGTCAGTTCAGGTGCCGGGCGATTGCCCAGCGATACCCATCCGGGTCTTCGAATTGTGCGAACCGGTCTCCCCAGTACTGGTCTTGCGGTTCGATCAGCCCCTTGGCGCCGACGGCAATGGCGCGGCCATACACGGCATCGACATCATCCACGTACAAGTAGAACGACTGGGGCGCCATCAAGCCCGTGCTTTTCGGTGTTCTTGCGTGCGACCCGTACGCGCCTTCCGGTGCGAACATCAGGATCAACTGTCCGCGATACGTCATCTCGACATGGATCACGGCGCCGTCGTCATTGACGCTGTCGCGTAGTGCAAAGCCTAGCGCCTGCTCATAGAACCCCGTGCTTACGCGAGCATCGCGAACCGTCAGATACGGCGTGAGCCAAGGGACATCGGCGGGGCGGGGGTCGGTCATTTCAAAATCTCCTCGGAGCGCGCTGGTTCATGCATTGTGCCATGGCGGTTGCGGGATCAAGTCCGGCTTGGCCGCTTTGCGCCCGGATGCCTGATGCAGGGAGCGTGCCCGAGCGACTGGTCGCAGCCCGTTTTCTTGCGCCCGCTTGGGCGGCCCGGTCGCGCCTGAGTCCCGGAGCCGTCTGCTAGAATGACGGGCTCCCGATCCTCTCCGTTTCTCGTCGCTCCGGTTGCTGAAAACGTGGTTTCGTCGTTCGCCCGGTGCGTCTCCAGAATCATCCCAGGATCTTTTCAGGACCTACCGGACTCGACATGACATCCCCGACTTCCAGCCAGACCACCCTGATGGCCAACGCAATCCGCGCGCTGGCAATGGACGCCGTTCAGCAAGCCAATTCCGGCCATCCCGGCATGCCGATGGGCATGGCGGAAATCGGCGTCGCACTCTGGTCGCGTCACCTGAAGCACAATCCGAGCAACCCGCACTGGGCCGATCGCGACCGTTTTGTTCTGTCGAACGGTCACGGTTCCATGTTGCTGTACTCGTTGCTGCACCTGACCGGCTACGACCTGCCGATCAACGAACTCAAGAATTTCCGTCAACTGCATTCGAAGACGCCGGGCCATCCGGAATACGGCATCACGCCGGGCGTGGAAACCACCACGGGTCCGCTCGGGCAAGGTCTGGCGAATGCTGTCGGCATGGCGCTGGCCGAGGCGCTGCTCGCCGCCGAGTTCAACAAGGCCGGCGCGAAGATCGTCGATCACCACACGTACGTGTTCCTTGGCGACGGCTGCATGATGGAAGGCATCTCGCACGAAGCGTGTTCTTTCGCCGGGACGCTCAAGCTGAACAAGCTGATCGCGCTCTACGACGACAACGGCATTTCAATCGATGGCCACGTCGAACACTGGTTCCACGACGACACCCCGAAGCGCTTCGAAGCGTACGGCTGGAACGTGATCCGCGCGGTCGACGGCCATAACGTCGACGCGGTGGACGCTGCTATTGCGCAGGCCAAGAACTCGGACAAGCCGACGCTGATCTGCTGCCGCACGACCATCGGCAAGGGTGCGCCGACCAAGCAAGGCAGTCACGATTCGCACGGCGCGCCGCTGGGTCCGAAGGAAATCGCAGACGCCCGCGCAGGAATGGGCTGGACGTGGGAGCCGTTCGTGATCCCGCAGGAAGTCTATGCAGCGTGGGACGCGAAGGAATCGGGCGCGCGTGCTGAAGCCGAGTGGAACAAGCAATTCGATGCCTACCGCGCGAAACATTCGGCCGAAGCCGCCGAGTTCGTGCGCCGCATGAAAGGCGAATTGCCGGCGACGTGGGCACAGGACGCGAAGAACATCATCGAAGCGGCAAATCAAAAGGGCGAAACCATTGCCACGCGCAAGGCTTCGCAGCAGACGCTGGACGGCCTTGCCGCCGCGTTGCCGGAATTGCTGGGCGGCTCCGCCGACCTGACGGGTTCCAACCTGACGAACTGGAAGGCGTCGAAGGCGGTGCGCGCCGGCGAGACCTCGAACCAGATCCAGTGGGGCAACCACATCAACTACGGCGTGCGCGAATTCGGCATGAGCGCGGCGATCAACGGCATGGTGGTGCATGGCGGGTATCGTCCGTTCGGCGGCACGTTCCTGACGTTCTCGGACTATAGCCGCAACGCGCTGCGAGTCGCCGCGCTGATGAAAGCGCCGTCCATCTTCGTGTTCACGCACGATTCCATCGGTCTGGGCGAAGATGGTCCGACGCACCAGTCAGTCGAACAAACTTCGAGCCTGCGGCTGATTCCGCACTTACACGTATGGCGTCCGGCGGATACCGTCGAGACCGCTGTGGCGTGGACGTCGGCGATCGACTACAAGGGACCGTCGGCCCTGATCTTCACGCGTCAGAACCTGCTGTTCTCGGCACGCAATGACGTGCAGATCGCGAATATCGCAAAGGGCGGCTACGTGCTGCGTGACTGGAACGACGACATTCCCGCGCGCAAGATCATCCTGATCGCCACGGGTTCGGAAGTCGAACTGGCGCTGAAGGCGGCTGAGAAGCTGGCGCAGGAAGGCATCGGCGCGCGGATCGTGTCCATGCCGTGTACCAACGTGTTCGATCAGCAGGACGCCGAGTATCGTGAGCGCGTGTTGCCGAAGGGCGTCGTGCGCGTGGCAATCGAAGCCGGCGTGACGGATTTCTGGCGTAAATATGTGGGTCTCGAAGGCGGCGTGGTGGGCATCGATTCGTTTGGCGAATCCGCGCCTGCCGGCGAGCTTTTCAAGTATTTCGGCTTTACCGTCGAGCATGTCGTGGAGACGGCGAAAGCCGCGCTCGCGGGCTGAACGGACGCTTTGACGAGCGGACCGGCAGCAGCGAACTGAACTTTTTTTCAGCCATCAGGAGATAGACCATGACGATTCGCGTTGCAATCAACGGCTACGGCCGGATCGGCCGCAATACGCTGCGCGCCTTGTACGAAAACGGCAAGAAGCATGACATCGAGATCGTTGCCATCAATGATCTCGGCGATGCCAAGACGAACGCGCACCTGACGCAGTACGACACGGCGCACGGCAAGTTCCCGGGCGAAGTATCGGTTGACGGCGACTACCTCGTGGTCAACGGCGACCGCATCCGCGTGCTGGCCAACCGCAATCCGGCCGAACTGCCGTGGGGCGAGCTGAACGTGGACGTGGTGCTGGAATGCACGGGCTTTTTCACGACGAAAGAGAAGGCCAGCGCCCACATCAAGGGCGGCGCGAAGAAGGTCATCATCTCGGCGCCGGGTGGCAAGGACGTCGATGCAACCATCGTTTATGGCGTGAATCATCACGTGCTGAAGGCGTCGGACACGGTGATCTCGAACGCATCGTGCACGACGAACTGTCTCGCACCGCTCGTCAAGCCGCTGAACGACAAGATCGGTCTGGTGAATGGCCTGATGACGACCATTCATGCATACACGAACGACCAGGTCCTGACGGACGTGTATCACGAAGACCTGCGCCGCGCGCGCTCGGCCACACACAGCCAGATCCCGACGAAGACGGGCGCTGCATCGGCGGTTGGCCTGGTGCTGCCGGAGCTGAACGGCAAGCTGGACGGTTACGCGATTCGCGTGCCGACCATCAATGTGTCGATCGTCGACCTGTCGTTCATTGCCGCACGCGACACGACGGTGGAAGAAGTGAACTCGATCATGAAGGAAGCATCGGAAGGCGCGCTGAAGGGCATTCTGGGCTACAACACGGCGCCGCTGGTCTCGATCGACTTCAACCACAATCCGGCATCGTCCACGTTCGACGCAACGCTCACGAAGGTGTCAGGCCGTCTTGTGAAGGTGTCGAGCTGGTACGACAACGAGTGGGGCTTCTCGAACCGCATGCTGGACACGGCTGTGGCTTTGGCCAATGCGAAGTAAGGCAGCGAAGCTGACGTAAGCACAAAAAAACCGCCGGTTTGCAAGAACCGGCGGTTTTTTATTTCCTGGCATGACAACGCTACAACCGCTGCGAACGGATCAGTTTTTCCTGTGCGGACACTGTTCCTTCGTGCACGTGCCGTAGAGTGCGAGCGCGTGTTCGTGCAGCTTGAACCCGCGTTCTTTTGCGATATCTTGCTGACGGCTTTCAATTTCAGCGTCGAAGAACTCTTCGACCAGGCCGCAGTCAAGACACACCAGGTGGTCATGATGCGAGCCTTCGTTGAGTTCGAACACGGCCTTGCCGGATTCAAAGTTGCTGCGCGACAGCAGCCCTGCTTGCTCGAACTGCGTCAACACGCGGTACACGGTCGCAAGACCGATATCGAGTTCTTCGTGCAACAGGTTGCGATACACATCTTCTGCAGTCAGGTGGCGCACCGGACTATGCTGGAAAATCTCGAGGATCTTGAGCCGGGGCAGGGTTGCCTTCAGCCCGATATTTTTGAGATCGGCGGGATTGGTCATGGCTAGGCATCCCTAGAGTACAATTCAAGGTTCTCATAGTAATGCGTTTTTACCGTTCTGGTCACCATCCGAACGAAATGGCGCGATCTCCGAAAGACTTCGAAACTTCCTGCGCCCATACGGGCAATGGGCCAGGCGAAGGGTGAAATGAAGGGTGAAATGTTTCCAAAATCTTTATCGAATTGCCGGGAGAGCCGTCGTATGCGCGGAACTTTGATTGCTGCCGCCACCATGACCGTCCTGGCCGGGTTGTCCGCTTGTTCCACCTATGACAGCGTCACGCAGAGCATCGCGCAACACATCACGCCGTATCGGATCACGGTCGTGCAGGGGAATTTCGTTTCGGCAGAAGCTGCGGCGCAGATGCAAGTCGGCATGTCGCGCGATCAGGTGAAAACGCTGCTCGGCACGCCGCTGCTCGCGGACATGTTCCACGCGGACCGCTGGGACTATATTTTCTACTTCAAGCGCGGATCGACTTCGGTTGTTCAGCAGCGCGATTTCGTGGTGAATTTCGCCGGCGATCGCGTGGCGAACTGGACGGGTGGCGAGAACCTGCCGTCGAATCTCGAGCTGCTGGCTGAAATCGATGGCGACAAGGGCCGCAAGATTCCCGCCGCGCCGGTTCCGGGCATGGCGAGA